>CAKMZJ010000001.1:0-15624 GCA_929200395.1 Candidatus Gorgonimonas eunicellae
TAAACCATTTTACCTAGCCCTGAAACCTAGCATTTTCATCTGCCACGTGTATATATTTTTACTTTAGCTGTTTGCCTTGATATATTTTAAAACTAAAACTTATTCACCGTCAGAAGGAATAAAGCGTACTTTTTTTATGCCGTATACTTTAGTTAAGTCTTCTTTTTTAATATTTTTTAATCTAAATACACCCATTCTAGAATTGCATTCTTTAAAGCTAGCTGTTACATCTC
Source organism: Candidatus Gorgonimonas eunicellae (assembly GCA_929200395.1). Lineage (GTDB taxonomy): Bacteria > Pseudomonadota > Gammaproteobacteria > Pseudomonadales > Endozoicomonadaceae > CAKMZJ01. The sequence continues at coordinate 234 of CAKMZJ010000001.1, forward strand.
CAATTATATCCATTATTTCTTGGGTGTTTTTAAATTTTGCAGTCAAAGTCATATATTCATTAAAGGGAACACCTTTAAAAAAAACAGGCCATAATAACTTATTAACTAATGTTGTTTTCCAGCTATTGCTAGTTAACTGCAAACCTACTAATAAATAATGTGACTTTTGATGATTAATCATTACTATATATTGATGTTTATCATTTTGTAAATCTCTTGAAATATTATAATCATCACTTTCTTTATTTGCTTCTATTATATAATTTCCTTCTTTAGATAATGTATCTGCTATGTCTTCTTTATTTATTACTTCTTTACTAGGCTGATAAAAAAATCCTAACCCTAAATTAATATTAATACAGCTTTTATACTTTTTAGGTAGAATATAATAATTATCTTTTGCTTCTACTATTTTATTATTATTTGCAAATTTTTGTTGCTTTATAAGACTATTATCATCAGCACTGTAAAGATTGTATAAAGATATCTCACTTTTATGAAGTGCTACCCACTTATTAATTTTAGTAAAATACCTATCATTTTCTAACGCATTCTGTATACCTTTAGTTGAATATAAAAACATAGGTATATTTTTTTTCACTAATTTATTTAGTAAAATCATCCTAGGATTTTGTTTGTTATTCTCGCTATGTAATTTTTTACTTTGCATTGAATCATATAACTTTTTACTTACTATACAACTAGTTGTAAAAAATGAAATTAGAGAAGTTAATCTTACTTTTGGATCATCTATAGGAGGTGGTATCATGCTGTAGCTATCTGTTATTGCATAGCATCCCATAGCGGTATCTGTAAATATTTGCATATAAATAAATATTATATTAAAGAAGTCATCTGTAACTATAGTTGGTTTAATTAGAGCGTACAAACTATCTAATAATAAAAACTTAAAGATAAAAGTAATTATGTTAAAATCAACATCCATGTTAAAAAATGTTTTGATAACTAAATTAGCAGTAAGGCAAAATAAAATGGGACTTAATACTTCAAAACGCTCTTTTGCTTCTGATATTATTTCTTGAGAATATAAAATAGGATAATCTGGTAAATTTTTTAGTATACTATATGCTAAAGTATTGTTTAAATTATACCAATTTACTGTAGATTGCTCTTTAGTAGTTTCTATAGCATAAGTAAAGTTTATTGTTAATAACATTATTATTAATGTAAGTAAATTTTTCATATACGACCTTGCTATTATATAAAGTAATTAATTTATTATTATTTTTGTAGATTTTCTTTATAGGCTAACATATACATGTTTTTCTTTTCTTAAAAGATAAGGATATATTTTACAATACCTCAAAATAGTAATAATAACATCAATATTTGTATATTACTATTTAGTTTTTTACTTACATGACATGCTCCCGTACCTAAAGGAACGGGTTTTACGGCATTTTTTAATAAAATCAAAACTAAAATAATTATTTAATACATTTTAGTTTTGGCTCGGCAGAATTTAAAGGGTTGTAAATTATAGAACTACCAGTTTTAACTGCGTTATCTAACGTCTTTTTGTTATCTTTAATAATATTATCAAAGATTTTTTTATACTTACCATTTGAGATAACTACTAATGGCTTCAAGCTTGTATCATTGTAGCTAATATATTCACTTAATAAATCTCTAGTTTTAAAATTATTTTTTTCTTGTTTTAACATTAATTTTTCTTCGTTTATATTTCTTAAAAATACTACATCTGCTGTAGCCATAGTTTTATGGTTAATAGTCATCGCCATAAGATAACTACCAACGAATGTTGAATCACCATGAATAGCACCTCTATCTACAATTATGGAATAACCATAAGGAACCTCAACGCCAATTAACTGTAATGTTTCTCCTTGCCATCTAGCAAGAGAAATAAACCCTCCTGAATCTTTGGTTATTGGCGACATAATTTGGGTAAAATCATGAGTTTCTAAAAATAGACCCACTCCTTTCTGTACTATTGTTGTAGCATAATTACTACCAAAATGATAAGTAACAACATCCATGGGATCTTCTTTTGCATGTGTTATTTTGAAAGGTTTATCATTTTTTACTAATCTGGCACCAAATGGCGATAAATCAAACAAGCAAGCATTAAATTTAGGAAGATCAAGTTCATCTTGTTGTATACCTAAGACTAACTTACCTAAATCTTTTGTAAGCGACTGCTCTTTGCTAGCTGTAGCTTCAGTTTCATTAAATAAATTGCTATTTTTTTGCTCTTTACCGCTTATCCACTGTACTGTATCTATAGTTTTTATGTAATAATCGGGAATTTTATCAGTAGGTAATTTTTGCTCAATATTAGTTTGTTCTTTTACAAAAACAGGAATACCCTTATTAGTATATTGTAACGTACAACAATATGTATGAGTGTTGTCTAAGACTCCAAAATAATGGTTAGGTCCTATCATTGAATTTTCTAGCTTGTAATCATTCATTGTAACAGGGTTATTACGAAAAATGGTAATATTATTAAGTCTTAAAATGCTTCTAGATGCTAAAGAAATTCTGCCATCTATATTTTGTATAGGAGAAGTTGACCAACCTTCTGCTATTCGACAAGCAAATAAACCGTCATTGCCTCTCAATCCTAATAATCTTTGGGTTTCTGTTTTAGTAATAGCATTTTCTATATTTATTACTTGATCTTGCCTTACATACTTTGCTGAATAAGGCATAGAAGGAAACAAACAGGGTATCTTTTGAAAAATGCTAAAAGATTTCAGTATTGAGCTTGCGGGTACTGAGCTAATACACGAAGATTGCACGCCTTTATTAACTTCAGTTGAATTAAGATTATCATAACTAACAGTATCTATATTTATATCCATGATTTTTTTTTAAACCTTCATAAAATTTATTGTATTTATATATATGGAAGACTTTATAACTCCATAGAAGTTCCCACAGTAGCTAATTTTTAGTTCATTAAATGATAAAGTTACCTTGAATATTTCATACAGGTAGTCTATTAAAATACTCTATTTCGGGGTAAATAAAATAATTTAACTAAAAAAATAAGATCAAAGATATGCAGTTGTATTTCAAGTAGCTTTAATTAGAAAGTAACTTTTTTACTTAGCCCTGAAACCTAGCATTTTCATCTGCCACGTGTATACACGTGGCGGATGAAAATATTAGCTTCTAAAGATAAATAAAAATTTACCTTTAGGTAGGTTTTTATTTAATAGTTAAAACTTGCTTTTCGGCTATATTTTTTTTCCAGATATCGGGTCCTATTTTATGAATAGATTTACCTTCAGAGTTTACTGCAACAGTTACTGGCATATCTTCTATTTCAAATTTATATATAGCTTCCATTCCTAAATCTTCAAAAGCAACAATTTCAGCTTTTTTGATTGCCTTAGATACTAAATAAGCAGCTCCACCTATAGCAATAAAATAAATAGATTTATGCTTTTTAATAGCTTCTATAGCTTCGTCGCCTCTTTCTGCTTTGCCGATCATTCCTAAAATACCTGTTTCAGATAATATTCTAGCAGTGTATTTATCCATTCTAGTTGCAGTTGTCGGACCGGCTGGTCCAACAGCTTCATTTTTTACAGGATTAACTGGGCCAACATAATATATTAGCTTACCTTTTAGATCTACTGGCAATTGTTTTCCGCTATCTAGAATTTCTAACATCCGTTTATGTGCTGCATCTCTACCTGTAAATATAGTTCCCGATAATAAAACTACATCTCCTGGCTGTAACCTATTTAATTCTTCTTTAGTTACTGAATCAACATTTATTTTCTTAACACTACTAGAAACTGTTGAGTCTTCTATTATAGGGTAATCTTCTAATTTAGGAGGCTTTTGATACACTGGACCTGAACCATCTAAGGTAAAATGAGTATGCCTAGTAGCAGCACAATTAGGAATCATTACCACAGGAAGAGAAGCCGCATGTGTTGGGTAATCTTTAATTTTTATATCTAATACTGTAGTCAGGCCGCCTAATCCTTGAGCACCAATCCCCAGTTTATTAACACCATCCATAATCTCTAAACGAAGTTTTTCTATTGTATTAAGATTTTTTTTACCACGTAGCTCATCTATATCAATAGAATCCATTAACGATTCTTTAGCTAGTAAAGCTGCTTTTTCTGCTGTACCACCAATACCTATTCCTAAAATACCTGGTGGACACCAACCTCCACCCATTTTAGGAACGGTTTTTAATACCCAATCAACTATGCTATCTGATGGATTTAACATCTCCATATTAGATTTATTTTCAGAACCGCCACCTTTAGCTGCTATTTTTATGTCAATTTTATTACCAGCAACTAGTCTAGAATGAATTACAGCAGGCGTGTTATCTTTAGTATTTTTCCTGATACCAGCTGGATCATCTACTATTGATGCACGCAAAGGGTTGTCTTTGTTAGTATACGCTCTACGAACTCCCTCATTTATTATTTCTTCTATATTTTTATTACTACCTATAGTAACATCCATGCCTATATCTATAAAAACAACTATAATACCAGTGTCTTGACATACTGGTCTTTTTCCTAAAAAACACATTCTAGAGTTTATTAGAATTTGTTTCATAGCATCTTTTGCAGCTTGAGATTCTTCTTTTAAATAAGCTTGATAAACAGCTTTAATAAAATCTACTGGATGATAATAAGAAATAAACTGTAATGCATCTTCAATACTATGTATTAAATCATTTTCTTTAATGATAGTACGTGGCATAATTCAATCCTTTTAAACTAGGCTAGGTGGTTAGCACTTTAAAAAGTACGACACATCAAAAATATTTTTTTGCATACCCATTACATGACTAAAGAGCTATTGTACTTGTTAATATTTGCTGACAAAGCTTATACACCTTCTACTTGAAGGTGTATATATTGCAACCCTAGTTATATATGATTAACTTCGATGATTTCATATTCAATTATACCAGTTGGTGTCTTAACCGCTACTACATCACCAATCTCTTTACCTATTAATGCCCTTGCTATAGGAGAATTCACAGATAATGTTTGTTCTTTTATATCTGCTTCATCATCACCAACAATTTTATAACGAACTTCTTGATTAGTGTCTAAATTTAAAGCTGTTACAGTGGAGCTAAAAATAACCTTTCCAGTATTAGGTATAGTAGTTATATCTATTACCTGTGCGACAGAAAGTTTAGACTCTATTTCATTGATTCTACCTTCAACAAAACTTTGCTGCTCTCTGGCAGCATGATATTCTGCATTCTCTTTTAAATCACCAAGCTCCCTCGCAGAAGCGATATCTTGTGATATTTTAGGTCGCTCAACAGTTTTTAAATTAACTAACTCTTCTCGTAGAGCTTTTTCACCATTTATGGTCATAGGAATACGTTGCATATTAATTTCCTTTATGTAGATCTTGTAATTTACGTACGGTATTTTCTTTGCCAAATGAGATCGCCTGAATAATAGCTTCTGCACTGGCTATAGTTGTTGAATAAGGCACTTTGTTTTCTAAAGCACTATGGCGTATCATGCAAGAGTCTTCGATTGCTTTTCGACCTTCTGTTGTGTTAATCATAAAAGTGATTTCACCATTTACAATCAAGTCTACTAAATGAGGTCTGCCTTCGTGAACTTTATTAATAGTTGTCACCGGTAGCCCAGCCTGTTGCAATACTTTAGATGTTCCTCGTGTCGCATATAATTCAAAATTATTTTGTAATAGCATTCTTGCTAATGAAGCTATATAAGGCTTATCAATATCTCTCACTGATAAAATAGCTTTGCCGCAACGTGGCAACTCCATATTTTCAGCAAGTTGAGCTTTATAAAAAGCCTCAGCAAAATTAGATCCTATTCCCATAACCTCTCCGGTAGATTTCATTTCAGGTCCTAATATCGGATCCACTTCCGGAAACTTATTAAACGGGAATACAGCTTCTTTAACGCTACTAAATTTAGGAATTATTTCTTGTTTTACACCAAGCTCTTCTAAAGTTTTACCTAGCATAACTTTAGTTGATAATTTTGCCAAAGAAATACCTATACATTTAGATACAAATGGAACAGTCCTAGATGCACGAGGATTTACTTCTATTATGTATACTTCGTCATCTTGAATTGCCATTTGTACGTTCATCAGCCCTACTACTTTTAACTCTAAGGCCATTTGTTTTACTTGCTTTCTGATAATTTCTTGATGTTTTGGTAGCAAATTATAAGGTGGTAATACGCAACTTGAATCTCCAGAATGAATTCCTGCTTGCTCAATATGTTGCATAATAGCGCCGATAAAAACATCCTTACCATCACAAATTGCGTCTATATCAACTTCAACTGCACGATTTAAAAATTTATCTAATAACACTGGACATTCATTAGATACTTGTACAGCTACTTGCATATAACGAGTTAATTCATGTGCATCTGCAACTACTTCCATAGCTCTACCACCTAGTACATAAGATGGTCTAACAACTAAAGGATACCCAATAGTTTCTGCTTTCTTTAAAGCATCGTCTTTACTAATTGCGGTGCTGTTTTCAGGTTGATGCAACTGCAGTTGTATTGCTAGCTGTTTAAATCTTTCTCTATCTTCAGCTTGATCTATTGAATCTGAGCTAGTTCCTAAGATTCTAACACCTGCTTGCTCTAGTTTTGCAGCAAGCTTTAATGGAGTTTGTCCACCATAATGAACAATAACTCCATAAGGGTTTTCAATACGGATTATCTCTAGTACAGTTTCTAATGTTATTGGTTCAAAATAGAGCCTATCAGAGGTATCAAAATCGGTAGAAACAGTTTCAGGATTGCAGTTAATCATTATTGTTTCATAGCCTTCATCACGTGCAGCCATAGCAGCATGTACACAACAATAATCAAACTCTATTCCTTGTCCAATTCTATTAGGACCTCCGCCTATAACAACTACTTTTTTGTTATCGGTAACCTGGCTTTCGCATTCTTCATCATAACTTGAATACATGTAAGGCGTTTTAGATTCAAACTCAGCAGCACAAGTGTCTACTCTTTTGAAAACAGGAAAAACATCAAGCAGGTAGCGTTTAGTTTTTATTTCGTTTTCACTAAGTTGCATTAATGTAGCAATACGTGCATCACTAAAACCTTTTTGCTTAAATCGGTATAGAAGATCATACGACATATCGTCTATATCTAGAGAGCTAATGACTTTTTCTTCATTTATTAAATCTTCAATTTGCGCTAGGTACCATGGATCAATGTTAGTTTCTGCAAAAATATCTTCTTGCGACATTCCCAACCTGAAGGCATCTGCTACATAATAAATACGGTCTGGTCCTGGCTCTATCATTTCTGCTTTTATTATAGTAGAAGCATCTGGTGCAGATAAATCTACCATCTCATTAAAGCCATTGGCTCCAGTTTCTAAACTACATAGAGCTTTTTGTAATGACTCTTGGAAGCTTCTACCAATTGACATTACTTCACCTACAGACTTCATTTGAGTAGTTAGTCTGTCATTAGCTTGTGGAAATTTTTCAAAAGCAAATCTAGGTATTTTAGTTACCACGTAATCTATTGTTGGCTCAAACGATGCTGGAACAGTACCACCAGTAATTTCATTGCTAAGCTCATCAAGGGTATAGCCTACAGATAGCTTAGTAGCAATACGAGCAATTGGAAACCCAGTAGCTTTTGATGCTAAAGCACTAGAGCGTGATACCCTAGGGTTCATTTCAATTACTACTATACGACCATCTTTAGGGTTTAATCCAAACTGAACATTCGAACCACCTGTTTCAATGCCTATTTCGCGTAAAATTGCAAAAGAGGCATTGCGCATGTTTTGATATTCTTTGTCTGTTAAAGTTTGGATTGGTGCTACAGTAATAGAGTCGCCGGTGTGTACCCCCATAGGATCAATATTTTCAATTGAACAAACAACAATGCAATTGTCATTACGATCACGAATAACTTCTAACTCAAACTCTTTCCAGCCAATTAAAGATTCATCTATTAGCAATTCATTAGTAGGCGATAAATCTAGACCTCTAGTGCAAATAGTTTCAAATTCTTTTTTATTGTAAGCAATTCCACCACCACTGCCTCCCATGGTAAAAGATGGCCTAATAATACAAGGAAAGCCTACTTCTTCTAAAACATTATAAGCTTCTTCCATGCTATGAGCAATACCAGCTTTAGGAGTCTCTAAGCCAATTTTTTTGATAACTTCATCAAACAATTGTCTATCTTCTGCTTTATCTATTGCTTGTTTATTTGCACCTATAAGCTCAATATTATATTGCTTAAGAATACCGTGACGATCAAGATCTAATGCACAGTTAAGAGCTGTTTGCCCTCCCATAGTAGGTAGCACGGCATCTGGGCGCTCTTTCTCAATAATCTTAGTAATTATCTGCCATTGTAAAGGCTCTATATATGTAGCATCTGCGGAATCAGGATCAGTCATGATTGTAGCTGGATTAGAATTTACTAAAACAACTCTATAGCCTTCTTCCTTTAAGGCTTTACAAGCCTGAGTTCCTGAATAATCAAACTCACAAGCTTGCCCAATCACTATAGGACCAGCCCCAAGAATTAGGATGGTTTTAATATCATTTCGTTTAGGCATGCGGCACCTAATGTTGCGTTTATCTGCTTCATTGCAATAATAAAATTACAATATTTAATTAACGATAAGTATAAACTGTAAATTAGATCAGTTTAAAATTAGCATTTTAGTGAGTTTATTTTTGGTATACTAACTTAATAATACCTTTACAATTATTACTTTACTCGCTTGAGGGTGTATATAATAGTTACTTAGAAGTTAAAAAAGTAATAAATTTATCAAAAACTGTATTTAGCTCTTGAGGACCTGGTCCTGCTTCAGGGTGTCCTTGAAAACCTATAGCCCTACTATTTACACACTCTATTCCTTGTAAACTACCATCAAACAATGATGTATGTGTTACTTTTACATCTTTTGGTAGAGTTTCTGCTTTCACGGCAAAACCATGATTTTGGCTAGAAATAAAAACCTTTTTAGTTGTTACATCTTGTACTGGATGGTTTGCACCATGATGACCAAATTTCATTTTTTCAGTTTTCGCCCCTTTAGCAATAGCTAATAGCTGATGGCCTAAACAAATACCAAGTATAGGAACTTTATTTATTAATAGCTGCTTAATCGCAGTTATTGCATAATCACAAGGCTCTGGATCCCCAGGACCATTAGACAATAAAACCCCCTTAGGTTTTAATGCTAAAACTTCTTCAGCAGTAGTTGTAGCGGGCACCACAGTTAAATTGCACCCTCTTGCTACCAACATGCGTAAAATATTTTTTTTAACGCCAAAATCATATACAACAACATGATGCTGAAGCTGCTCTTTTGCTATTTCTGGATAACTATTGGTTATGCAATCCCAAATACTTTGTTGCCAATTATAACTTTTTTTAGTGCTAACTTGAGAAGCTAGATCTAAGTTTGTAAGCTTGTTTACCGTTTTTACCTGCTCTAAAGCATTAGCCGCTAAATCTTCTTTGCTGCTGTCTGGTTTTGTGCAAATCCAACCACGCATTGCTCCCTTTTTCCTGATAATCCTTGTTAGCCTTCTAGTATCTATATTAGCAATAGCAGGAATGCCATTTTTTTGCAAATAAGATCCTAGAGTTTGCTCTGAACGCCAGTTACTCGGAATGATAGATTCGTTTTTAATTATTAAGGCACTAGCATAGATATTATTAGATTCTATATCTATACTGTTTATTCCTGTGTTGCCAATATGCGGGTAAGTTAATGCTACCATTTGCTTAGCGTAAGATGGATCGGTTAAGATTTCTTGATAGCCTGTAATTGATGTATTAAACACCACTTCGCCCCCAACATCACAACAAGCACCTATTGATTTCCCAAAAAACAGGCTCCCATCTTCAAGAGCTAAAACTGCCTCATTATTCAAAAGAATTTCTCCTTTATCAACCTAACTGTGTGAAAACAGCATCGTGAAAATAGCATATTAGTTAGATGCATTCGAAATAATTAGGCAAATACTTCACTAAAAAGCAAATGCAAAATCCGCAGGATTATAGCATCAAACAAAAAAAAAATCCATATTATTTATTTGTTTTTATTACTAAGGTTAATCTAATTTAAATTGGTTTATTTTGGTAAATACTTACTTGTTGAAATTAAAATCTTTTGCAAGGATATTTATACACCTAATAGATGTAGATGTTTTTATAGAATATAATTTAAGGCAAAGCATCTAAAAATGTTAATTACATTTCAAGATGCTAAAATATGGCAGGTTAAACTTTTAATAAATGCACCTAGAAATTTTTCTTATTACTAGATACTGGTATCGACAACTATTATCTTTTAATATTAATTGTAGACCCATTAGCTAAATATATATTTCCCCCAAACGATTCGCCGAAGTTAACATTAAACTTAGAAGCGGTTCCTAAATTTTGTTTAATATCAGTACTTGGTTTTCCGAATGTAATATTAAATTTAGGGGGCGTCGTAGTTTTTTCTGCTCTGTTATTACCTGCTCTGCTACTAGTTGTAGCTCTTTCCTCAGCGGCAGTGACTCTTTTATTTGTAGTATTTGTATTGTCAAAAAATGATGAAGAGCTATTACCAAAAGGGAAACTGTTACCAAAAAAGAAGTCAGAATCATCTTCACTATCAGAAGAATCAGAGATTTTACTACTAGATGGTTGTTGCTTAATAGCTCTTTGTATAATTTCAACGCCTTCTACACCTTCAAGGGTGGTCTGGGTCTCTCCAGCTTGGCTACTTGTTGTTATAGTTCTTAGTTTGTTAACTTTGCCACTACCGAGATTTACAATTTTAACCCCAGGAGCAACTTCAGGGACATAAACTTCTTTGCCATTTTCATAAATTTTGTTACCGCTACCTATTGAAATACATGTATTCATTATTTAACCTTTTTATTTATTTATTCAACATTGTATTTTTTGATATAAAAATACTGCTTAGTTAGAGAGTGAAAAAATATAAAAGTTCAGCATAGCTTTATTTTTCTTATTTTATTATAAAATATTGCAAACTCTTTAAAAACAACTACAATAGTTACACAAGAATGCCTTTATAAGCTTTCAGAGAAAAACTAACAAAGATCTTAAACATCAAAATCAATTTCAACAATAAATAATAGTTATATTAATAATATGAATAAAAATACCATAACAAAAAATCCTTTTGGGGGGCCCATATTTGGGGCACAACAACAAGAAGCTAATAAATCTTTTTTTAACAATCCTGTGAAACCTACAGCTCCGTCTGCCTTTAATTTTGGGCCGACGCTTAATACACAACAGCCACAACCAAACCAAAGTTTTTTTAATGTAAAAAATACGGCTCCAACACATAATGGTTTCTTTAGCGCAACACCACCAGGGGTATCTACTAGCAAAACAGAAAGCGAAGACTCTCTAGTAAAAATAGAAAACATTATTTCAAAGCTAAATACAGCTACTGATGACACCACAATAAAAACTTTAACTTTTAGGCTAAACTACTTAATTAAAGGAATTTATAACAACACCCCTGAAATAAAAAATAATTTCAGCAGAATGCATCAACTGTCGAGAAAATTAGAAGATATAGATTTAGATAAAACATTTATCAAATTTTTTCTAAAAATCCACGCAGAAAGTAAAACATTTTTAAAACACGAAAATAAAGACTGGTTGGCAAAAAATTTATTTAGAGCTACTGATGCTACTAGAGATGCCGTTTCACGATTTATGGGAACAGATATGCATTGTATAGTGGCTCAAAACTTTATGAATGAAAATACAATTGCTGTTAAATTTTTTTCAGACGCAAATTATACATTTTATGAGTATATTTTAGGTGAATTCCCTACAAAAGAAAGCTTTATAAACAGTGTTTTTTTTGATATTAGCTGCTGCTATATCTGTAACTTATGGAATACATATAACCCTGATTGCAATATCCAAATAAAAACAACTTACAACACGAAAGAATTTACTAAATCTAAAATTAAAGTGATTATAGGTCATTTATCTAAATCTAATACTAGCCTTGGCGTTAATATAAAGGTGCAAGATTTATTTATAAATTTAAATGAAAACCCTAGCCACTGCCTAAATAAGTGGTTTACAAGATTAGATGAAATAGCTACAAGACTCAATTTAATTGATAACACTAACTCAGTATTTACAACTATAGTAAATACATTACCTCAAACTGATAATACTAGTAATATTAAAGCAATTAGCGACATAAAAGTATTCTACAACACCCTAACATGCTTTTTAGAAAAATAGAGTTTAGCAGTATTCACAAATTTGTATGCTATATTAAAAAATCAACCATTAGGATAAGTCTGAAAATGGGTATATACACCTTCTACTTGAAGGTGTGTAGTTTAATAAAATTAATTGTCGTACTAATAAATTATTTACGTTTTTAGTTGCAAAGATTGCTATTAAACAGAAGATTCAATAAAATTTGCAAGACCTATCGCTTCATTTTCATTCTCTAATAATAACTGATTATTTTTAATACGTTTTTTATATGCCATATAAGTTACTATTACTGTAAGTGCTACCCCTAGTGGAATAATAACACCTATAACAATATACGTTGCTCTATTCCCTTTTTTTATTTTATTAGCTATAGCTAGTGTTATATTAGTTTTAAATATTTTAACTTGGGTTGAAGCTGTTGTCATTTGGATTGGAAGCGTTGTCATTCTAGTTGGAAGCATTGTAGTTTTAATTAATGATATTGTCCTTGGTGTTAACGTATATACTGACGATAACGTATGTTTTTCTGCTTCTCTGGTTGTTATATTTACTGCATATACTAAGTTTGCTTTATTATTCAAAATATCAACATGTTTGAATATGCCTTCATCTTCTTTAGTAAAATTACAAATGTGTATACTAAGAACATTATAATAAAATATTTTATTAATTAAATCATGATCTACATCATCATGCTTAGTGACATTACCATTTTTACTAATACTAACTAAAGTTAGCGAAGAATCATTATGATACTTTTCTAATGGAGAGAAAGACCACTTTGTTGAATTATAAGGAAATACAAGATCATCTTCATATTTTTCATATACAGACACAGAGCCACCAGCAAACAATAATAAGTTACTACCTTCCGGTACATTAATATCTTGATATCCTGCATGTATATTAATGCGCTGATGATTGTCTGCGTATCCTGGACAGAATACTTCATGATGTGCAGCATCTTTAACTACTGTACTTAGAACCTTTTTTGCTAAAGGTAAATTTTTTAAATCAAAACTATTGCATAGATTTGATTCACAAAAATCATCTACCCAAAAAGTGCGTTCAATGTCATTGCTATCATAATCTAAAAAATGCTTATTTAGATTATGCTGATTTTCTTTAATAAGATCTTTTTTTTCTCCACATCTAGAAAATATAGAATCAGGATACTCTCTGCCTGGCACAGAACTAGACCATAGTATACTAAAAAAACAAATATCATCATGATGTTGGCACCTCTGTGTTTCAGCATGGGAGGTATAGTTTTTTATCTCATCTATTATATTTTTAGCTTTTAATAAATTTAACCACTTATCTATTTTGTAACATTTTTTAAAGTTTGCAATATTTTCTGCAAGTCCATTTTCTTTATCAGGAGCTAGTGTATGAAAATTTGAAATATTTTTTTTGATTATGTACTGAGTAGTAGAAATATTATAATTATTTATAGTTGTCGCCATAGAATATATAACTGTACTAGCATATATAATTATAGTTAATAAATTCATTTTTTCCCTTATTATTGTTATTTTTCTTTAATATATTGTTTTTTGTTAAACAGCTATTGACTCAATAAAGTATTATAATTTTTATTTGCATAATGAAACTATTTGCCTATACACCCTTGATGTAATGTAGATCCATCGAATGCCTTATAACTTAATTAGTATTTTATAAACACGACAATAAACTTTTATACTGGCCATTAGCACACCAAAATACAACTATAACAGATTAACAACTTGAAGTCACTACCAAAATTTTTCACCCAAAAAAATAGCTATTATCTTCACTATCAGATAAATCATAATTTGTACAATAAGATAGTGTTTATTACGCAACTATTTATATGATTGTAATAGCAACCATAGATTTAGCTAATTGCTATATATTTTTTTTGTTATTACGGTTTTCAAAATCTCAATTTTTCCAATGCCTAGCTTTATAATTTTAACACTAGTAGAAATTTCAGCGATACTAAAATATTCATAATTCACATAAAACTTATGGCAGTATAATTAATTATAACTGTAGTGTGTTTCTAGTTGCTAAGAACAATATATACACCTTAAAATCTTGATTACTCTAGCCATTAACTCTAGGACGTTTCACAAAAATTATAACTGCTTTTATTGTCAGCGTATTTTTGTTTATTTTTTTGGTGAAAATAATTTGTAGCAGCAACAAATCCATCTATAGATCCACAATCAAAGCGAATACCGTTAAATTTATAAGCTATAACTTTTTGAGATATAAGTTGATGACTAATCGCATCTGTTAATTGAACTTCTCCATTAACCCCTACTGCAGTATTTCTTAATATATCAAAAATATCTGGTGTGAAAATATACCTACCAATAACAGCCCAATTACTAGGGGCTTCATGTGCTTGTGGCTTTTCCACTATGGAATTTATTTCCATGATTGAATTAGTTATATTTTTACCTGATACTATGCCATATCTATGAATATCGCTATCAGGAACCTGCATAACAGCAAGAATACTACATTGATACTGCTGATATATTTTAACCATTTCACACATTGTAGCAGATACTCCTAACTCATTAACGCACAAATCATCAGCTAAAACCACACCAAATGGTTGTTTCCCAACTATAGGTTCTGCTGTAAGCACAGCATCTCCTAATCCATGTATATTTCTTTGCCTTATATAAGAGAAGGTACAGTTATTCATAATCCTTCTAAGAGGATCTAGCTTTTCTTCTTTTAATGTTCCTTTTAGTTTTACTTCTAGCTCAT
Source organism: Candidatus Gorgonimonas eunicellae (assembly GCA_929200395.1). Classification (GTDB taxonomy): domain Bacteria; phylum Pseudomonadota; class Gammaproteobacteria; order Pseudomonadales; family Endozoicomonadaceae; genus CAKMZJ01. Next base: position 15,272 of record CAKMZJ010000001.1, read on the forward strand.
AATTCATATCAAAGTAATCTTCTATTGCTCTCTTTCCTCTGCCAGTTACCATACAGATATCTTTCATATTAGAATTTAAGGACTCTTCAACAGCATATTCTATAAGCGGTCTATTTAAAACCGGAAGCATCTCTTTCGGCATTGATTTTGTAGCAGGGAGAAACCTTGTACCGTATCCAGCTACCGGAAAAATACATTTTGTTATCATAGTAGAACCAATAATAATTAACTAAAGTGTCTTTATTTTTTCGTAGTTTATTAAACGTTGTTAGTTACCAATATAACAATATAACATATATACCTATTCAAGTAGAAGATGTATATACATCTAAATGCTCTTCAATATTTTTATT
>CAKMZJ010000001.1:15724-114820 GCA_929200395.1 Candidatus Gorgonimonas eunicellae
TACCTATTCAAGTAGAAGATGTATATACATCTAAATGCTCTTCAATATTTTTATTTTAGCTTGTTTACTCTTACGTATCTTCAAATAAACCTGATTATCTCAACCAAAAATAACATTTCCTTTTAGATATTGCTTTAAAGGCATTGGTATAAGTAAATCATCAATATTATTTTCAAAAGATCTTTTTGCTACTATTGCTGCTAGAGCTTTCAAAGATTTAGCAGTACATATTGGATCAAATCCATATTCATCTACTATTTGATCAATAATAATTTTATCTGCTTCTGCTCCATAACTTCTAAGATGAAAAGCTACATCTAAGCGCTTATTTTTAATAGCTTTTTCTATGAGAGTTATCTCAATGTCATCTTTATATTTGACATTAGGATCTGCATTATTTTCTAATAAAAATGTAATAAACTTAACTGTTCTTTCTGAATATTTCTTATAATTTAGCGCCATCATCAGTAGAGTCATTCGTATGCCGTTATGATTAAAATAATAGCCATTAATATCATAGCCTTTATCTAGTAACAATTGCATACATTTTATAGAATATTGGCCTACGATCTTCAACATTATTTGGTCGATCATATTTTTAAGCGTATCTTTAGTATCATAGCTAAGTAATAATGATAGTGCTTCTGCATTATCAAAATGAATAGCCCTAAAACATGGTTGTCTATAATTATAACGATCGTCACAAGCAGCACCAGCAGGATTAGCTCCGTTTTCTAACAACAATCTCACCACCGAATTATCTGCGTTACCTCTAATTATACTCCAAGATAACGGAGAATCACCATCCCACCCTTCAATTTTTGCACCATATACTATAAGTAATTCAGCTATTTTTTTATTACCCTTCAAAGCAGCTTGAGATAATGCTGTGTAGAAACAAGAAAAAACTTGAATGTTAGGGTTTGCACCTTTTTTTAGCAATAATTTAACAATATCATATGCACCTTGATTAGCAGCTATTGCTAAATTAGTGTAAGGATTGCCAGACTTAAGTTCCTTATCATGACCATCGATATTTGCTTTGTAACCTAACAATACTTTCACTGTTGCTAACTGGCCACATTTAATGGCAGTAAGCATAGGATATGTTTCATGAGCTCGTATCCATGCATTAGGATCTGCCCCATTCTCTAACAGACATGTAATTTTTTCTATTCCTAAGTTACTCGTAATAGCTTCGTATAACTTATAATTAAGATCTTCGATATTTTCTATTTTTTTATCAGATAATGAGATTGATGATGTTCTGCTTCCACAACTACTTGCTTGTTCACTAGTATGTCTTGCTGTTCTTGCAACTGAGAAGTTTTGACCCATAGGTAGGAATCGGGTAAATAAACTTGGAACACTTCTTAACATGATTATTTTCTTTAATTTATACCTGTTATTGATATTGATTATATAGATCATTATATTTTTTATTAGTTCATTAAGAACATTAAAACACCATATTCATCCAGAAAATCATCATTGTAATTTTTCAAGAGTTTGATTAAAATCAAATTTATTTACTATCTCCATAGCATATCAAGAGTTATATTTTAATATAATACCAATTTGCGAACACTATCAGAGTTTGCTTTACATGATTTTTTTTGTTTTTATTTTAACTTTTTTATTAATAGTATTGACATTAATAAAAAAAAACATACAATATAGAAATCAATCGATGGCGTGGCGAAACCCATCAGAATTTTAGTTGCACGTTAATAACGTAATATGCGGGAATAGCTCAGTTGGTAGAGCACAACCTTGCCAAGGTTGGGGTCGCGAGTTCGAGTCTCGTTTCCCGCTCCATGTAGTTTTTGTTCATTGTGGCGAGTTAGCAAAGCGGCTATGCAGTGGACTGCAACTCCATTTAGACCGGTTCGACTCCGGTACTCGCCTCCAAGATTTAGATACAACAGTTATTATTCGGCCCGGGTGGTGGAATAGGTAGACACAAGGGACTTAAAATCCCTCGATCGAAAGATCGTGCCGGTTCGATTCCGGCCCCGGGCACCATTCCTTATAATAACATCTTCTAGCTATTTTTTTACCGTAATAAACAACAGCTCATCTTTGTGAATCATCCCTAAATTTTCTCTAGCTATTTTTTCTATAATTTCATCATCGGACTGTAATTTAATTACTTGCATTGCAAGAGTTTTATTTCTATTAGCTAACTTTGTATTAATTTCTATTATCCCTTCAAGCTGTTGTCTTAATTGCAATAACTTATATACGCTTGAATCACCTACTAGCAAATTTAAATTTATATAAATCAAGATCATCACAGCAATAGCAAAAGTTAGTTTTTGCATCATTTTATACCAATTTTGCTTATCAAATTATATATAAGGTGTATATAATGTGGGTAGATTAAATTAACATATTTGCAAATAACAGCTATAGGTTTTTAGCCTTTTTTTTCAAGAGCTACTACAGCTGGAAGCTTTTTTCCTTCTATAAATTCTAAAAAAGCACCGCCACCTGTTGAAATATAAGAAATATCATTCTCAATTTGATACTTTTCTATTGCTGCAAGGGTATCACCTCCACCTGCTATAGAAAAAGCTTCGCTATTAGATATAGCCTTTGCTACTGCTTCGGTGCCTTTTGCAAATTTATCTATTTCAAAAATACCTACAGGACCATTCCACACAATAGTTTTACTACCGATAAAAACATCCGCAATCTTTTTTTGAGTTATAGGACCTATATCTACAATAATTTCATCATCTTCTACTTCGTTTATTAAACATACTCTTGTTGTGGCGTTATCAGTAATTTCTTTAACACATAACACATCTTCTGGTATTAAAATATTTTTTGTTTGCAATAAATCTTTTGCAGTATTTAACTGATTTTTTTCTACTAATGACTTGCCAATATTATATCCTGCAGCAGCAATAAAAGTATTTGCAATGCCTCCCGCAGGAATTAAATGATCACATAATTTTATTAGAGATTTTAGCACTGAAAGTTTTGTAGATACTTTTGAGCCACCAACTAAAGCAACCATTGGCCTTGTTGGTTGGTCTATAAATTTATCTAAATAGTCTAGCTCTCTTGTTAATAATGGGCCAGCACATGCAACATTAGCGTACTCTGCCACACCACAGGTAGATGAATGTGCTCTATGTGATGCAGCAAAAGCATCCATAACAAAGATATCGCATAAAGATGCCATGCTTTTCGATAATTTAGCACTGTTTTCAGTTTCGCCTTTATTAAAACGAACATTTTCTAATAGAGCTACTTCCCCTTCTTTTAATTCAATAGGGTTGCTTTGCCAATCTTTTATTAATAGAATTGTTATATTTAATTGCTTTTGTAAGTACTCAGCTACAGGCTGCAAAGAAAACTTAGGATCAAACTCACCTGCTTGAGGTCGCCCTAAGTGCGAGCATAAAATTAATCTTGCTCCAGATTTAATCGCGGTGCGTATTCCAGGTAGGGCAGCATCAATTCTAGCTGTACTAGTTATCTTTCCTTGATTTATAGGTACATTAAAATCTTCTCGTATTAAAACATATTTACCTGATAGATCGATATCAGTCATTTTAACTATATTCATCAATAAGCTTCCTAAGCGTTGTGGCTTTACATAATACAAATTTTATCTATAACTACTAATTACCTTGAATGAATTTATGAAAGTTTAGCATTTTCAAACAAAACATACACAGTCTAAGCTAATCATTTAAATTAGTCTCAATTAATCTTTTAGTTTCATCAAAAATTTCTTGAGCATGTTGTTTGCCTATAAAACTTTCAACATATATTTTATACATAGGCTCAGTACCAGAAACTCTTACTACAGACCACCCATTTTTAGTCGTCCATTTTATGCCGCCTATAGGCTTATTATTAGCTTTTGCAGTGGTTTCATGTTTTATGACTATGTCTTTTCCAAGAAGAGCAGGAGTTATTTTAGAAAAATCAATATTCTGAAATGCATTTAACTTATCGCGATTAATGGATATGCTATCGTTTATACCAGAAAAAACTCCATGCTGCCTTTCTAAGTCTTGCCTGTATTCTTGTAGGTTTCTCCCTGTTACGGATAAAATTTCAGCGGCGAGCAAATTCATAATAAGACCGTCTTTATCTGTACTCCAAGGTTGACCATTTTTTCTTAAAAATGTTCCCCCAGCACTTTCTTCGCCTCCAAAAGTCATTTCACCATTAAAAAGCGAAGTAGCAAACCATTTGCACCCTACAGGAGATTCATACACTTCTCTATTGTGACTATAAGCAACCGCAGATATTAAATCACTAGTAACTACGCTCTTACCTACCAGAGATTTAAGTTGCCAATTAACTCTACTTTTATGCAAATAGTCTAACGCAATTGCTAAATAATCATTTGTATGTAGTAGCCCAGTTTGTGCAACTATTGCGTGCCTGTCGGCATCAGTATCGTTACCAAATGACAAATCATAATTTTTGCGCTTTGCTATCATCCTTGACATTGCCCAAGGAGAAGAGCAGTCCATACGAATTTCTCCGTCTTTATCTGCAGGCACAAAATTGAAATCTGGTGATGTTTTATCGCATATTATATCAATAGTTAACTTATACTTATCGATAATTCTTTGCCAAAATGCTATCGATGCACCACCTAGAGGGTCTACCCCAAAAGTCAAAGAGGATGCAGATATAGCATCAATATTTAAAACCTGATCTAATTCTTCTATATAAGCTCCTAGTAAATCTTGTTCTATTAACAATTGTTTAGATGAAGCTTGAGTTCTAGATATTCTTTTTAGCTTGTGAATTCCTTCAAGTAAATATTCATTAGCTCGATTCTGTATCCATTCTGTGGTAGCAGTATCTGCTCCTCCGCCATGAAAAGGATTATATTTGAGACCACCATATTGTGGCGGATTATGCGACGGAGTAATGATAATACCATCTGCCTTGTTATTATTTTTTTTATTATACGCTAAAATTGCATGGGATATTACTGGAGTTGGAGTATAGGCATCAAAACCTTCAAAAATCACAGATATATTATTTGCTGCAAAAATTTCTATAGCTGCATTTCTAGCAAAAACAGATAGAGCATGTGTATCTATGCCTAAAAATATAGGCCCAGTAATATTAATTTTTAATCTGAAATCACAAATGCTTTGACATATAGCTAAAATATGATGCTCATTGAAAGATCCTTCTGTAGATATCCCCCTATGACCTGAAGTACCAAATTTTACCCGTTGATTAATTATAGCATAATCTGGATGTATATTATAAAATGCATCGGAAAGCTTATTTATTTCATATTTCATATCATTTGGTTTCATTTGCGAGGTGTATATAAAGGTGTAATCTCAGAAACAACTCAAAAGATTAACTTAGATGTAAAATATTACATTAGTGTTCTTAGATTTTAAAGAGTTTTAACTAATTTCTTCATTTTAATTTACTATATTTTTTTGCTTAAAAAGATAAACATTAAGTTGCTTGCAACATCTGCTAGTGCTGTGTAAAATAAAGACATGTAGCTTTTATCTTTTATGTTATATACCTGCAAGAAGCAAACTAATTTTTGAAAAATTCATCTTTAGATAGAAGCTGTATATAAAAATATTAACAATAAAATGCTACCTATTATAACTAATCATGCCTGCAATGCAATATAAAAAGTATGGATTCATTCTATGGAAAAAATTATTAAACAAAGAAGTTACAATTTAAATAATTGTGAATTTCCTAACGATACAAACAGCTTATTAGCCCGAATTTTTGCGGCACGAAATATTAATAATTTAGACGAAATAAGTTCTAAATTAGAATTCCTTGAAAAATATAATTCTTTAAAAGATATCAATATAGCATCTAAAATAATAGCTAAAGCAATATTAAATAATAAAAAAATTGTTATTGCTGGAGATTTCGATTGTGATGGCGCAACTAGTACAACAGTAGCTATCTTGGCATTAAGAAAACTAAATGCAAATGTAGATTATGTAGTTCCAAATAGAATTAAACTAGGATACGGACTAACTCCTCAATTAGTAGATGAAGCTCATAAGCTAGATGCCAATTTAATAATTACTGTAGATAACGGCATATCTAGCATTGAAGGCGTACAACATGCTAAGAGCTTAAATATTGATGTAGTTATTACTGACCATCATCTACCTAAAGGCGAATTGCCAAAAGCTGATGCAATAGTAAATCCTAATCAGCAAGGCTGCTTGTTTAAAAGTAAAAATATAGCCGGAGTTGGCGTTATTTTTTATACATTATGCGCAGTAAAAAATGATTTATTAACAGAAAATTATACTGCTGCTAACGACTTAAATATGGCTGAATATCTAGATTTAGTAGCAATAGGCACTATAGCCGATGTAGTAACTTTAGATAAAAACAACAGAATACTTGTATCTCAAGGGATAGCTCGAATAAGGCAAAATATATGCCGTGAGGGAATTAAATCACTATTTAAAATATGTAAAAAAGACATTAAAACAGCAGACACAGCAGATATTGGATTTTATGTTGCCCCAAGAATAAATGCTGCTGGTCGTTTAAGTGATATGTCATTAAGTGTAGAACTTTTAATCAGTGATGATTCTGAAGTCACTGATGATCTTGCTAATAAAATACACAGGCTAAATGACCAGCGTCGCGAGATTGAAAAACTAATGCTGCAAGAAGCTTTAGAAATAGCAAACGATACACTAACTGATGTTAATGAACAACACGGCATAGTTTTATATAAGCAATCCTGGCATCAAGGCGTAATTGGAATTTTAGCATCAAGAATAAAAGATAAGTTTCATCGGCCTACTATTATATTTTCTCAAGATAGTAATGACAACAATATTCTGAAAGCTTCTGCACGCTCCATAGAAGGTTATCATCTACAACAAGGCTTACTTCGAATTAACGATGAAAATAAAAATTTATTGCTTAGCTTTGGTGGTCATAGTATGGCAGCAGGTTTAAGTATTCATGCTGACAACCTTGTTACGTTTACTAATGCTTTTAATCTTGATGTTAAAAATAATCTCGACAGCAGTTATTTATCAAAAATTATTTTAACCGATGGCGAGCTAGATACTCAGCAAATATCTCTCAACACTTATGATATGGTCAAATCAGTAGCACCTTGGGGAAAAGACTTTCCTGAACCATGCTTTGAAGGAACATTTTTATTGCATAGTAAAAGAATAGTAAAAGATAAGCATTTAAGAGTTAGCTTACAAAGTATATGTGATTATAATATATGTTTTGATGGCTTTATGTTTAATGCAGATGTTGAAAAATGGAGCGATCATAAGTTAGGAAAAGTAAAAATAGTTTATCAATTAGATAAAACATCATTTCGTAATCAAGATGAATTAAAATTGAAAATAAGCTATATAAGTCACGTATTAAATTAAATTATAGAGCTTTTAGGGATTTAAAATATGCTAACAAACAACAAGCATTTAAAATACAAAGATGCTGGCGTTGATATCAATAAGGGCAACGCTCTTGTAGAAGATATTAAAAACATAGCTAAAAAAACTACAAGGCCTGAGGTATTAGGTGGTATAGGTGGTTTTGGCGCCCTTTGTAAAATTCCTGCAAATTATAATAACCCTATATTAGTATCTAGCACAGATGGGGTAGGAACTAAACTTAAATTAGCTGGCGCTTGTAATAACCATCATACAATTGGTATAGATTTAGTTGCAATGTGTGTGAATGATTTATTATCTAGCGGTGCAGAACCTTTATTCTTTTTAGATTACTTTGCAACTGGAAAATTGGATATTAGCCTTGCAAAACAAGTGATAGAAGGAATAGCAGAAGGTTGTAAACTAGCTGGATGCGCTCTTATTGGTGGTGAAACTGCAGAAATGCCTGGTTTATATACTAATACCGATTATGATTTGGCTGGTTTTTGTGTTGGTGTTGCCGAAGAAGACAACCTCTTAAAAAAATCATCCGTTAAAGCTGGAGATGTATTAATTGGTATCGAGTCAAGTGGCTTGCACTCAAATGGATACTCATTAGTTCGCAAAATAATACAGGATTATAACTTGTCTTTAGATTATAAGCTATCAGGCAAAAAATTATCAGACTGGTTATTAGAACCAACTAAAATATATGTTAAATCAGTTTTAGGTTTATTATCAAAAAATAAAATTAATGCTATCGCACATATAACAGGAGGCGGACTTACTGAAAACTTGCCTAGAGTGTTTAATGACAACCTACAAGCATCAATACAAACTGCTAGCTGGGATATTCCTGAAATTTTTACTTTTTTACAGCAACAGGCCAACATTGAAATGCACGAAATGTATCGTGTATTTAATTGCGGGATCGGAATGGTACTAGTAGTTTCTAAAGAGAATCAACAAGAAGTTTTATCACACTTACAACAAAACCACGAACAAGCTAAAGTCATTGGTAGTATAGAAAACAAAACAAACGACGATGCAGTTGTTTTTTGTTAAACCATAGACTTATAAAATATGAGCGTTATGCAAAATAACAAAATAGTTGTATTAATATCAGGAACGGGAACAAATTTACAAGCCTTAATTGATTCCCAAAAAAAATATAAATATCAAATAACCGCTGTAATATCTAACAATCCAAAAGCTTTAGGAATTGCAATTGCAAAAAGACATGGAATAGCTGTTTTTGTTGTTGATCATCGAAAATATCAAACTCGTAAACTGTTTGAATTTTCCATGAGTGAAATAATAAACTCTTATAATCCTGCTTTAGTAGTATTAGCAGGATTTATGAGAATTTTAGAACCAGCATTTATTTCTCAATTTAACAACAGATTAATTAACATACACCCGTCGTTATTACCAAAGTATAAAGGATTAAACACCCATAAAAGAGTACTAAGCAATAAAGACAAACAGCACGGCTGTACAGTACACTTAGTAATACCAGAATTAGACTGCGGTAGTAATATAGTACAAGCCACATTAGATATTCAGGAGCAAGAAACAGAAAGTAGCTTAAATACTAGAGTAAAAAAAATGGAATATATTATTTATGCTTGGTGCGTTAAAATGTTAGTTCAAAAACGCATAACTATAGAAAATAAAACTATTTTTTTAGATAACAAAAAACTTCCTGTTACTGGTTATACTGTTACTGAATCGTCACTGCATACAATAGATGATATTTAACAACATGCAACGAGGTAATTTATACTTAATTGGCCCCATGGGAGCTGGTAAAACTACATGTGGGGCTAAAATAGCAAAATCATTAAACTGGCAGTTTATTGATATCGATCAACAAATAGAGCAAAAAACTAACATGAGTATAACATGTTTATTTGCTCAGTATGGCGAGCTATATTTTCGCCAACTAGAAACTAAAATATTAGAACAATTTAGCAAACAAAAAAAACAGGTTATCAGCACTGGTGGTGGCATTGTTTTATCTCAATATAACTCTAAAATTATGCGTAATTCAGGAATAATATTTTACCTAAAGTTAGGAGTAGAAAAGCAGTACCAACGACTTAAAAATTGTCAAAACAGACCATTATTAGCTAACCATAAAAATATAATAATCAAACTGACACAACTCGCTAAACAACGCAACCATTTATATACGAACATAGCCGATTATATTATAGATGCTTCTGTAAATAATTATAATAGCGAAATACTAGAATATTTTAACTTATACTTTTCATCTTATAATGCATGAACTAATTTAATAAAAACTTACAAGACTTTAGACGTTTACCGCTGTCTTTCTTACCTGCATATTCTATTTGCCAATATTGACATATTTAATTCTAACTGTTATGTTTTTGTGCCAATCTCATTATAACATCTCGGTGTAAACATGAACTCCATAATTATATCTGTTGTAGTTTTACTAGTATTAACATTAATTAGATTAAATATTATTAGCGCTATTATCGCGAGTGCATTTATTGGTGGTTTGGTCGCTGATTTAAATTACATGCAAATATGGAATAGCTTTTTAGCTGGATTAGGCCATAATGCACAACTTGCATTAAGTTACTCAATTGTAGGAGGTTTTGCGTATTTACTATCGCTGTCTGGTTTTCCTGACTTCATGGTAGCAAAAATAACTGCAAAAATCAATAGTAATACAGCTAAAGTTAAATTTACAATTATTAGTTTAATAACCGTAGCCGCTATTTTTTCGCAAAATTTAATCCCAATTCATGTTGCTTTTATTCCATTATTAATTCCACCATTATTAATTGTTTTTGATCAGTTACAACTAGATAGACGACTAGTTGCATGCTTATTAAGCTTTGGCTTAGTAACACCTTATATGCTGTTGCCTATTGGATTTGGCGAACTGTTCTTAAATCAACTTATTAAACCTCAAATATATTTACAAGGTCTTGTAGCAGTTAATAATATAAATATAATGAATGTCATGATAATACCAGCCTTAGGAATGCTGCTAGGATTATTAGTTGCAATTTTCTTTAGTTATAAAAAACCAAGAAGCTATCAAAAATGTGCTATTGAAGATAAACCTGTAGAAGCTACAGTGCCTAAATTTACACCTACTCAAATTATTTATTTATCTGCTTCAATTCTTATATTTATCTTAGTACAGCTTATATCTGGTTCCATGGCTCTTGGGGCTTTAGTTGGTTGTTTTTTTCTATCCTTAAAAGATTGGCATAATAATAATAGTAGATTCTCTGAAGGAACAAAATTAATGGCTAGCATTGGTATTGTTATGATGGCAGCATCTGGATTTGCCCAAGTAATGCATGATACCGGTCATATACAGCCTTTAGTAGAATCTGCAGGAAATATTTTTGCTGGATACCCTATAGTTGCTATTGCAAGCATGTTAGCTGTTGGCTTATTAATTACCATAGGTATTGGCTCATCTTTTGCTACTATTCCTTTACTTGTACCAATTTATGTACCTTTAGGAACTAGTATTGGATTAAGCATTGAAGCAATTACTTGTTTAATTGTAGTCGCTGGCGTTTTAGGTGATACCGGATCACCAGTATCTGAAGTTACTTTAGCAACAACTGCTGGTCTTAATAATGATTCCCGGCATGATCATATTAGAGATACAGTCATACCAACATTTTTACATTTTAATATACCCTTAATTTGCTGTGGAATATTTGCAGTGATGAAACTATGATATCATTATTTTTTATATCTTTGCTTGGCTCTATGATTCCAGGAGCAAGCTTTGTTATTACTGTTCGCAATAGCTTATTTGGATCTCGTTTTTGTGGAATTATGACAGCCTTAGGTTTAGCCTGTGGCATGGCTTTGCATGCGACATATTTATTGCCTAGCCTATATTGGTTTAAATATAATGGATCTATATTTATAGACATTGTACGTATATTTGGTGCAATATACCTATTTTTTTTTGGAGTGTTTTGTTTAAAAACCAAAAAAAAGACTATAAATGAGGAAGCTATAGCAAGAGAAAAAAGTAAAATAACTCCTAGTAAATCTTTTATAATGGGCTTTATAACTGATGCTTTAAATCCAAAAATAATTATATTTATCTTAGCTTTACTTAGTCAATATATTGAAGATAATTCTGGAATTAAGAGCTATTTATACTATGGATTTATATTAGTACTTGTACAAATTTTTTGGTTTGGTAGCGTGGCTATGTTATTTTCTTCAAAAAAATTAAGGAATAAAATTTACGGAGTATCGCATTGGATTGAACGGGTATCTGGAATTACATTGATACTATTAAGTTTAAAACTTCTTTTTATATATACACCTTCTACTTGAAAATGCGTTTTTTCAACAAGTAGAAGGTGTATAAATATTATGCTATTAAAAAAATTAACTTTTTTATTTTGAAGTTGTTTGTTTTAATTTTAAAAACTAGTTCCTGCAAAACAACTATAAGTAGAAGAATACTTTAATACAGTAAAATTTAGCATAATAAAATATGATGCTTTTGATTTTTTAAATAGATAAATTATATTTTTAAAAAATTTGACATGCATTACTAATTTTTGTTACTTTTTATGCAGTAGCTTTTATAGTTAAAAATTAAGATCTTTATTACACAAGTACTTTTTTATGTATTAGTATAATTTTTAACTTACTTTCTAATAAATACCAAAAATATTAAGGATGATACAATGCCTATAACTTTACATGATACTCCTGTAGATCTTGAAGGAACTTTACCAGTAGTTGAAGAAAAAATAAAAGACGCTATCTTTTCTAATGAATCCTGCGATGAAAAACTTTTATCTACATATTTACAAGATGGTAAAAAAGTTATATTATATTTTGTTCCAAGCGTAGATACCCCTGTTTGTAATAAGAGTATTGTTGAATTTAGCAAAAGAGCTGGAGAAGCACAAAACTGTAAATTAATTTGTATTTCTATAGATACACCATTTGCACAAACAAGGTTTGCTAAAGATAAACAACTAACCGATGTTGTATTTTTATCTTCAATTAGAAATATAGAGAATTTAAAAAAATATGGTGTTTATATTAATTCTAGTATATTAGAAAAATTTGCTACACGTTGTGTTGTCGGGTTAGATGAAATGAGTAAAGTTATTTATGTTGAGCTTGTTCCTGAAATTTCTCATGAACCTAACTATGATTCAGCTATGAAAGCTATCACAAACCCATAATAATTGAAGCATTCAAGAGCTCTAGCATTATAAATTTGCTTTCTAAGAACCGGTTTATGATCTCTATAAAAAGCTAATATTATCCATAAAATATTAAAAATTTTTAATAAAATTAAAGATCATAAACAGATTTTAAATAATAATAAACTCAAGTTATGCGCTTAAAACAATATACTAAAAATACAAGATAAAACTATAATCCACAATATAAGAAGCAACATATGAATTTATTTAATATAATTATCTTTATATTAATAGCTAAATCTACAGCAATACCTTATATGATAAATTGCCATGAAAGCAATCACAACATATATAAAGATAATGCCTCCACTAGCAAATTAAACTACGCATTAACTGATATATCAAGTAGAACACCAATATTCATAGATACAGAAAAAAATAAATGCGGGGTTAAGATTACATTTAATAAAAACTCAGGGTATATAAATGTACACCATGGTGCTATTGCTAAAAAAGATTGTGATCTTAATAATATCTTTTGTAACAACTACGATAATCAATCCTGTAAAACTTCAGTGAAATGTTGTGAAAATATTCTTCACTTATTAGGGTTTACTTGCAATGTTAAATATCACCTTGAAGCTCTAGATACTAATTCAGAGCCATATAAAAAAAATATTAGTAATTGCAAAATTTTAGATAACGCAACATTCAATTGTTATCAAATAAAACAACTAAGTATATCTGATGAAAAGCACTATATTGAAGTTATACCAATTGATACTAACAATAATACAACCCAAACTACAAATGGCGCCACACAAAATTCACTGATATATTTTTGTAATTATATACTATTAGTTTTATATTCAGTAAAACAATTATAATAATTATCTTTATGATGAAAATGCTAGTTTTTGGCGAGTGATTATAAATTTATCCTTGAATTAAATATTTTTAGATGACTACTTCCATTCTGTATCTTCGCCATCTACTTATCTTTATTTTAATATTATAATCAGCCTCATTTTTTATTAGTAGCTACCTAAGGGCAAGTCTTATAAGCTTTTATCTTGAGTTAATATTATTTAATTTAGTCAACACCAAACCTATAAAATACTGTCTTAGCTAAACACTTATAGAAGCTACAGCTCCTACATTTATGCTAGATCAAATTATTTATCTTCTTCAACTCTTAGTTTATCTTAGTATTTATACATATTTTTTTGTTTAGTAGTATTGCGATGTTATTTTCTTAAAAAATATAAAAAAGTAAAATTTATTTTTATACACACTATCTACTTAAATATGCCGTATATTTAAAAACTGTAGCTAAACTCAAAGAAAAATACATTAGTATTATATTTACGATGTATTTCTAGTAAATACTTAAGATTACAGGTTATATTATATCCAAAGATTGAGGTTGCAATTCCAAAGTTAGCTTTGTTAAGGCTAGTATTTTGTAGCTCTCTTCTAATATCAACTCCGCATAATGTAGCATCTAAATAATTTTTTTGTTGATTACTTTGATAAATTATAGAAAATGATAAGTGTGGTTCGATGTATAACTCTGGAGTGACAAATTTACCTCGTAATGCCCCCCCTATCCCAAAAGATAAATACTTATTATTGCTAGGATTAACAATACAATTTAAAATATCAGAAGCTATATATTCTGATTCTTCGGTATATTTATTATGTATATAATAACTATATTTAGAAAATAAATTTGGAATAAATGTCCAGTAACGATCTAAAATGGCATCGTATTCTAAATTTATTGATGCAGTATATATTTTACTATCATTACTGTGCTTATGTATAAAATATTTTCTGTCTGTTCGTTTTCCTTTATTTATACTTGTACCATAATAAGAATTAGCAGATACAATAAAATTATTTATTTTATAAGCACCTTTTATACAGAATAATCTACATATACTATGCATTTTAGTTCTACTGTCACTGTATTCTGCAACATTAGAAACTACATAAGCATAATAAAAACTTAGCAAGAAATCTCCTAATGATTTATTTGCAGTTATAGCATTAATTTCAGCATTTAAAATCAATTTATCTTGTATATTCACATATTCTTTGTGTGGTATTATATATTTTAAGTACCCATTTTTAAAACTAAATTTATCTACACTAAAACTAACCCATTTTTTTAAAAGATAATCATTGTTAATACTTTTTTTATAGTTATAATGCTTATTAAATATAGCTTCATTTACTATGCTATCTATTAAAATACATGCGGCATCTATATTAAGAATACTAGAAATATCTGTTTTAGGTAACAACTGCTCTGCTGCTGAGTTTATTTGTCGTTTAGATGTTAGCATATTACCAAAATCATCTTCAAAATAGTGGTCTAAATATGGTTTATTAACAACAGTATATGGAGAAACAATAGGATTGATTTTATGAACATCTTTAATTAATGGCAACTTAACAAAACTTATATTAGGGATTATATCAAGTAACTTTTTTGTCAAATTTTTTTCGAATTCAATGTTTGCAAATAAATCCTTATATTCTTGCTGCAAGTTATCTATTATTTGTTTCTTAGGTTTTATGGTAAGCTTAGTTATTTTTTTAGATTCGCTATCTATAGCACTTTGAGATACCGCATAATTTATAACTTTATCTAGACACCTAGATTGCATATCAATGTTAAATTGCTTTATTTCATCGTTTAATTTTATTAGTGTATTATCTTTACTAAGCATAGCTGTTATTGCATCTACGACATCTTGTCCAGGTGCTGTAGTTATACTATTTTCATGTTTTATTATTAGGCTATTTATAAAATGTTTTTCTTTTTTACGATCTAAAACTTTTGTTAACTGAGATAAACTCACCGAATTATCGGCAAACTGCACTACAATCGCCCTTCCTGTTTCTAAATCTTGTTGTTTTTGTTTAGGAAAATTTATTAATTGATAATAAGAACTCTGTAAACTTCTCAGCAAACTTACATCAAGTGTATTATTATCTTTAATACTTTCTTCTGCAATAACATAGTTAATTAATAAGTATAAAAACAACAAAAAAATTGCAGTTGTGTTTAATATTTTAATATAATAATCAAAATGACGTAAAATAGGTCCAAGTAAATATTTCATTAATACTCCATTATTAACATCAGAAATAATAGCTTAAATTCCCGTTTACCATATGTGCTTTTATATTAGAATTTATTTTAAAAAAGTAATCTAATCTTATATTGAATGTAGCTATATTGCTTAATATTCCTATTCCAATTTTAGCATTTAATTTATTTTCTTGTGGAAGCTCTACTGTAGATTTATAATTATACATACTTATGTCGTATACTTTTTTATTTTTTAATAAATCGAATTTTATACTAGCAAAAAATTCTGGATTAAAACGAACTCCATATATGTATAAACTTCCATAAAATGTAGTTTCTAAGCCAATGCTTACTTTATTATTAACATGCGGAGATACTTGGTAATCTAAGGACTCAGAAACCTCTTCATAAGGCGAGATATTATTTTGTGATAAACTACACAAAAACTTACAATTTACAATCATGTCATTCTCTAACTGAAACTTTTTCCCTGTAGCAGCCTCAAAATAAATAGCATGATTATTATATACTGATAAATAATTATACCCTAAAGCATCTATGCGTCGTCTATTACTTTGAGCTTTGGTATAATTAATCTGGAAATCATATATAACTCTATTGTAGATAAAACTAGTGTAAGTACTGAAAACATAATGATCTGCATTTAAATGAACTATATTTATACTATCAGTTTGCGTATGTGATTTAGCATAACTATAACAGAAACCTATGCAAAGATCATAAGAGGCATTGCTATTATCTTCAATACCCATAGATACGCCTTTAACTGTATTATTGTATTTAGATATTATCAAATCGTTTCGACTTTGAGAATATAAATATCCAGGCTGAAACCACATATTATTTACAATATTTCCTTTTCTAATATTTTGTATATGCAGTAGCCTCTTCTTAATATTATTTTCTACCATGTCTATTACATTCATAGTGTTATCATATGTAGATACATATGTATTTGGTAGAATATAATTTGCAATATTTGTATCTCTTTTATTTTTTAGTATTAATTCTTGTATATTGCTTATATGTAAAAGTATTTTTTTTGTTTCTTGGTATATATTTTTTACATCTATTTTTAACTTATAATTAATATTTTTCTCTATGGTTGCTAGTACTTTTTTAGCATATTTCTCTGGATTATGAAGTTGATCAAATCTTGTTATTTTTGGAAAATCAACATCAATTTTACTTTTTACTACAGCTTCTAAAATGTTTGAACTAACAGGTATTTTATTTCTTATGATTTCTTCCCTATGATTATTTATATCACTTATAATTTCAGATAAATCAGCATAGTCTATTAACTGATTAAAAGGCAGATGACTACTATATGTTAAATATGCTACTTTAGCCATATTGTGTAAATCAATGTTTATTTTATTAACAAGAGAGCTATAGTCGGAGGTTGCATTATTCTTTATAATATTTTTTATATCAATACTTAGTCTATCAGTTAGTTCGCCTGCATATTCATATTTAGTATTATCACTTCTTAATATTCCCTTAATAAAAAATTTAGTGCTAGTATTTTCTTCAATAACTTTTAATACTGGTGTAGTGTAAATATAAGACATTATAATATCAGTACTTTTATTTATACTTTTTGCTCTAAATAATGTTAATGGTTTTTTATATGCCCCTACTATATCATTATGATTATATGTTGCTGTTGCAGGGCTAGAAAAGTTATAATCTTTCAATACATTATTCATAGAATTTTTATAAATATCGGCTTTTGTTTGGTCTGTTAGCCGTGGATTAATAATACTTGCTAAAACATCAGTAACCATACTCATTATAATTAATAATAAAATATAATGATAATATTTATAGATAACCTTATTAATAACTAACAACATTCCATAGAACTCTTTGTCAACTACATACATAAAAGATGAAATTTCTAGGTTTCAGGACTAATGCCACATGTATAAATACTAAAGTTTATAGTTTAGTTCCAACCCTATACACCTGATATATCCTTTATTATAATACTTAGACCAAATATCAAAATTTGCAGAAAATTTGTTTTTTATCCAGCTAATTTCTAAACCTATTTCATATTTTCTTTTAGCATACGAATAGTCATTGAATAGTACATTACTGTCATTAACCCCAATTAAAAAGTCTGGATTGTTTCTTGTTATATCCTGCAACACACCAACCCAAAGCTTAGTTATTATTTCATCATCATCGCCTTTACTTCTACTATAAAACGTTAACTTAGCTCCTAGGTCTAAATTTTGATAATGTTTTGCCACTATAGATAGCGGAATTAATTTATGTATTATATTATTTGAATATTCTTCATAGCTATGCTCTAAGTGTATATACGAATGAACCGTTAATGCGGGTTCTATAAATAACTTATAATAGCTTAATATTTTTAAACTAGCTTCACCATACATAGACATACTATGACACTCATTACTAAACCTATAATCATGATTTTTAGTGTCTATGCGTAAATTTTTGTTATGGTTTATATTATAGTTAATGTAAAATTTAAAGCTGTAGTCTTTTAATAACAAGCGCCCATATATTGATATAAAATTACTATTGAGATTTAACTTATTATTTAGCTCTTTTGTTGCCAACCTTTGCGTCATATTAGAATTTATATAGCCATATAACATTCCAACTGTATAGCTTCTATTAAAATTATTCTCTATTCCGGTTATTAAAACATCTGCATCTGCTTGACTAGTTACTAGATATTTAAAGTTATTGCTTCCTATATTTTTAGTGAAACTAGATTTTAACTTACTACCTTTATACCATGTCAACACCTCTGATGCATTTTTTTTGGGATATAATGTTTGTTTTGTTGCTCTAGATGTTACAAAATTGTCTAACATACTGCACAAAAAATATGCACTGTTAGCACACATAACATCTCTAAATGGCAACATCCTACTAGCAATACAGTTTTTTTCATTTACTTGTTTGTTTCTAAAATATTCATTTAAAATTGGTAAATATTGCTTTAAATCTTTTTTATTAACACTTTCATCATTGATAAATTTATTTAAAATAGTTTGTAACTCTGATGTATATTTATTTGTAACAAGCAAATCCTCAATATCATTAATTTGCCGCAAATCCTTTAAAATACCACTATTGTTTTGTGCATTTTGTTTTAGCAAGTCAATAACAGCAAGTAGTATCTTTCTATTTTCAAAAAATTTATAATCTTCATTTGCATAAAAGCTTATATGATCAACTAGACTATAGTTATTAATAGTTTCTGTGCTATCTTTAATAATATTATTTTTAACACAATCGATACTGCTTTGAGCTAAAGCATAGTGAAGAGCATCGTTAAATTGCAATAATTCAATATTTTTACGTAACTCTCTTATAGCATATTTTAGTTTATTGCCATCTTT
This sequence comes from Candidatus Gorgonimonas eunicellae, assembly GCA_929200395.1. Classification (GTDB taxonomy): domain Bacteria; phylum Pseudomonadota; class Gammaproteobacteria; order Pseudomonadales; family Endozoicomonadaceae; genus CAKMZJ01. The sequence goes on from CAKMZJ010000001.1 coordinate 34,827, forward strand.
AGATTTTTCTACCTCTTTTGCTATTTCACTTACAATATCAAAATTTGTAGGCTGCCCTTCTATACTTAAATCTCCTACAATAATTTTATTTTCAAACTCTTGTATATACTTAGATTTTTTCTCGGCATTACTAAAAATATGTGCTAAGTAATCAAAACTATTTACTGGATTATCTCTATTTATACTTTTTGAAAATTCTTTTGTAAATAAAGTTTTTTCCTTATTAAACTGATAAAATTTAGCTATTTTAACGTATTGCTGCTCGGTTAATGGAGTAGGATCTTCCCAGTCATGCCACACTTTTTCACTAGTAATTCCATCTACTAGTGGAGTAACACCTTGAGTCAAGTTTTTAAATGCATCATTTAGAATTTGTATTTTATACCTAACCACTTCTGGTGAAGATACTTCATCAAACCAAACTGCATATAATAAATGACTATAAGCAACTAACAAGCTATATACTAATATTTTAATTATACTGTAAGCTTTACAAGTATAAGTATTTTGTGGTATACTGACAAACATAATACTAAACACTACCGTCTAAAATACTATAAAATATAATTAATATTGCACACCAATATTTGATATCTAAACAATTACAACATATTTGTGCTTTGTGCCTGCTTTAAATGCTCTTCTTTTATGAAGTGCGCATAACATTCTAGCTTCATAAATAATTTATTTTAATTTTGGAAAAATATATATTTTAGAGTAAAATAGTATAAATTTTTTATTTATGAAATATTATGTATAATTTATATAATAATTTTTAACCACTAAAGTTTTATTTGCTAAAATATTTAATATTAACTATTAATAAAAAGTTAATATACTTAAAATAAGTATAGTAGTTTTTTGTTTGTTAGAATTAATTTAAATTAGCTCTCGGATTAAATAACGCATGATCAAGCAAAAAACGTTAAAAAACAGTATTAGAGCCACAGGTGTAGGGTTGCACTCGGGTAAAAAAGTATATTTAACTCTAAGACCAGCTCCAATTGATGCTGGTATAGTTTTTTTCCGCACAGATTTTACTCCACCAGTGCGGATACCAGCAATATCTAGTAATGTTTGTAAAACTACATTATGTACATCATTAGAAAAAGATGATGCTAAAATTGACACGATAGAACATTTGTTAGCGGCTCTTTCAGGTTTAGGTATTGATAATGCTTATGTAGATCTAACCTCACATGAAGTTCCAATCATGGATGGCAGCGCAAGTCCTTTTATTTTTTTATTACAATCAGCTGGTATTCAAGAGCAAGACGCAGCTAAAAAATTTATTAAAATAAAAAAAAATATTACCATCACTGAAGGCGATAAATCTGCATCATTTGAAGAATACGATGGCTACAAGCTTAGTTTTACTATAGATTTTGACCACCCAGCTTTTAATAAAAAAAATCAATTTTTATCAATAGATTTTTCCAGCACTACTTTCATAAGAGAAATTTGTCGTGCTAGAACATTTGGTTTTATGAAAGATGTCGAACTTCTCAGAAAAAATAATTTAGCACTAGGAGGTAGCTTAAATAATTCTATAGTACTAGATGACAATAAAATTTTAAATGAAGGTGGTCTACGTTATGAAGATGAATTTGTAAAACACAAAATGTTAGATGCCATAGGCGACTTATACTTATTAGGACACAGTATTATAGGTCATTTTAAAGGAGTAAAATCTGGGCATGCACTAAACCATAAGCTAGTAAAAAAATTACTAGAAGATAAAACAGCCTGGGAAATAATTACATTCGATAAATTAGAAGCTTCTCCTATTAGTCTATCACACCCAATATCTGCAACAGTATAAAAAGGTTATTTTATTTTACGCCAGCTTAATCTACTATAGCTAGTATTAGCCTCTCCTACATATGGATCAATAGATATTTTACTGGAATTAGGGATTAATATTTTTGTACCATTTTTTACAGAGGTTTTTATCTGTATATAATTAGATGAACTATAACCTATACCTGCATAAACTTTTTTAACTGCTAAGTTGTTGTTAGTAACTTTAGTGTCATCACTTGGCTTTACTTGATAACGAATAGAAGAAGTACCTGTTTTGTAATGTAATATATGCACATATCTATCCCCTACAAAATAATTATATTTTCTAGGTTTAAACTCTGGAAATAATATTAAAGATGCTACTCTCTGTGGTTGTAGCTGCAAATAACCTGGGACATCTTGGTTATCAAGATTTAGCTTCCATCCCTGTCGATCACTAATATTTTTTTCTAATTGCTGAAACTCTGTTATTTTATTGTTATCAATATATAAATCAATACGACTTCCTTCCTGTTTGCTTGTTATTGCTCCTGTGGTTGAAATTTCTACATCGGTTACATCTACTAACTTATTAGCATCTACAGTAGCAAGTGATAATTCACCTTGCACAGTTAATGGCTCCCGTATCCCATAAATAAATTGATTACCAATGCTTAAAATATCTTGCTTAGTTAGCAGCCTTCCTGAACCAGCAAAAATCCAATAATCGTTCTTATCTCTAACTAATAATGGTGCTTTAACTATAGGTTTTAAATTAGTTGCTAAAGTGCTTACAGTAGATTCAGCTATTGAAGTTGCTAACTTTAATCTTAAAATACTACTATTTGCTACAATATTATTATTAGTATATAAAGCTCCAAAGTATATAAAATCATCTTCATTGCTATTATTCCAATCAGTTTTTTGCATATCACCTGCATAGCAATTGCTAAATTGTGTTACTTTTGGATTAAACCCTGATACTAGCGCTTTCTTAGTTAAATCATATATAAATATTTTTAAATTATTATCTGTATTAAAAGATTCTAAATTATTTGCAAGACCTGATGCAAATACTAAATACCAGTTATGATTAACTGATGCCTGATTTTTATTATTGCTACTATGTATCTTACGCCTTATAATCGCAGGCTTAGATAAAGTAAAGCCCAGTTGTTTATGGCTAATTTCAGCTATAACTTGAGGCGAAACTTCCGGATTAGTTATATCTAATAAGATGTAAGCTGAACTAAATTCTTGTTTATTCTTTACCATTGCTAAATTAATAAAACTACCGCCTAATCCCGTCGCCGCTATTAAAACTGTACCCCAGCCATCAGGATGATATTCGTCAGCAGAAAAAATTTGTGCATCTACTATTTGCAAGCTACCATCTACAAAAAATTTATGATTATAATTTTCACTAGTTAAATATTTTAAATGTGGCAATAAGTTTGTCGGAGCATAAGCCCACAATTCGCTTCCTAAAGGGTGCTCTGCTTCTCTAACTTTACCAGTGAGAGATAATGTATTAGTTACATCGTGAAATCCTGCGTTAAAAGCATGAAGCATGCCATCATTAGCACCAACATAAAGCACTTTACGCCTATATTGGTACAATTTCTTAAATTTAGCATAGCTAGCATCTTGATACAGATAATCATAATTAGCTTTTGGCTTTCCTGCAATAACTAGTTCTGAATGTGCTATATCACCAAGATTTATTATTTTTCTATCTTGTGCTGAAACACTCTTTATTTTTGATCGCTGTGTGTTATCAGGCTTTCCATATAAATAATTTATTACTTTGTTACAAGAAATTATATCTAAATCAAAGTATTTGTAATTCAATGTACAGATATTATTAAGTAGAAGATTTAGCTTGTTATCGATTTGTGTAAACATATATCTTTTGTCTAAAGATATTTCATTATATTTTTTAGCTCCAAGTTTACTAGCATTATCAGCTACAGTTGCTAGCTTATCTGTATGCCAAACAGCTGATACTTCATTAATTGAATAATTGCTAGGATTAAATCCGCTACTATGTGCGGCAGATTTAGTTACTTTTATGTTTTCTGTTGCCAGATCATAGCTCAAATTTATAACAGCATCAGTGTTATCTAAATGTAAATTACCATTGCTATCTTCTCTTAAGTTACCGTCATCATCTACAAAAAAAGCTACAAGCATACCACTCCATATATTTTCTGTGCTATTTTTTATTTTAGGTTGGAAAAAACTATAGTAGCTTATATTGTCATATGTAACAGAATTAGATAAATATATATTATAATAATTGTTGTTAACTAAATTTTCTAAGCTAGCTTCTTTAGTTGTATTATTGTTACTAGCAAATGTTTGTTGGTTGATTATTAACAACATCAGCATTATAGGTGTTAATATAAAGCCTCTATAAAATATCCCGCTTATAAATTGATTGCAGCATAGATTCCATACCATTTTTATTAATTCCTAATACTGTAATTCTAAATACCATCGCCATATCTGTAATTTTGCTATAATCTGCTAATGGGCCATCAGTATTTTTAGGTATATAACACAAAAAATCTATTATATATTTTGCCGTTACTTGCTGTTTTTTATAATTTAAACTAAGTGTTTGATGATAGCCTTCTGTCTGCCAGTATTCTGCTTGCTGCCAATAATTTGTATTATTAATTATGCAGGTTTGTGGTAGCTCTTTATCAACTCCTGAGAAGCAATATCCGTTGCTACAACTCGAATTAAAGACATCTACAGACAAATACGGAATAACTTTGTGCTCTATTGTTAACAGTGCTTCTTCTGCTATGCTAAAGGCTTCTTTGTTATCGAGTTGATTTGCTAAAATTTTACTTCCCAAGATACTTCGATACGCCATCAAATAACCACCAAAACTTAGTATCAATAACAGACTTACAACTACAAGTAAAATACTACCTCTAAATTTTTTGCTTTGCATAATTATATTTTATTTCTAATTGCTATGGTTGTTGAATATGTTTGTCTGATATATTTATCCTTAGGAGTGTGTAATTTATTAGCAAAAAAATAATCCATTGGTGCTTTAGCGGCTTCGGTTCTACTTCTTGCAACTATTTCTAAGCATATAGCTGTTACTTGTTGCCATTGATTTATATCATCTCCTAAATCATTAGCACGAAAATATCCTGAATTATCGCCATCAGTATACTTATACCAAATAGATAGTTGCTCAATCCCCTCTACTAAGGCTTCAGCATTATAGCCTCTATTACTTTTGGTTAATCCTAATTTTTTTCGGTATAAATTTGGCATTTTATTACTGTATCTTAAGTAATATATATACCCTTCTTGCTTTAGTATCGTGCCACCTAACATATTTAGCTTAGATGCAGACTCTAAATTGTTATTACAAGTAAAACTGCCTTTAAAATTAATTGTGCAATTCTGCAATGCAGCAGATGAATTCATGGCAATATGAATTTTATTGTTATAACTCATACTTCCGGCAGTAAACAATGTCAGTTGATCTTTATCTTTATTAATTAATGCTAATAAATCCTGATAGCTATATTTATTATTACCACTAGTATATAAAAAACCATTTTCGTAATTAGCAACCATAGCTTCTGCATCAGCATTTAAATAAAAAACAGCTATAGCTTCTGATTTTGCTTGTGAATCTATAGCTTTTAATTGTTTAGAACCTTGCGGAATTCCTAAAATACCTGCATGAAAATAAGTCATCCAACTTAATTTAGTTGTATTAGTTTTAATTGTACTAGCAAGCACAGTATTTTTAGAATATTTCATGTAAGAAGAGTTTATAAGATCTGTGGTTATTATATCAATAGCCGTCTGTGCGTTTTGTTGTAGCTGCATTTTTTCATTATAATTAACCCAGTTATGATTCATAATTAATAACACACGCCACATTAGCACTATTATTATAATACCTAAAGAGAAAGATATGAAAACTTCTAGAATTCCAAATCCTAAAACTCTGTTATAACGATTGATATGCGGATATTTTAACTTTAGTGGCATCTTCATTAGACTTATTATCAGTAACATTAAATTCAATAATTATTTCATATTTTTTTATTGTATCTGTTTCAATAGCTATTATTTCTGCGGTTACATTATTTAACTTACAAGCAAGCATTTGCTTCCAATTATCTATATCATAATTAGCAACATCTGTGGCTGAACATAATTGCTGCTGGCAATAATCTATATCGCTATTTTCTTGGCAGTCGCTAGAATTTATTAAAATCTTGCTAGTAACATATGCATTAGTATTTTTAGCAATATCGGGATTAGCTTGTATACGATTCGCCATATCCTCCACAGCATAACTAGCATGTAAATACTGGTTACTAGTATTAATATTAGTAATACTTTTTAAAGATAAAATAAAAACACTATAAACCCCAATAGAACTTATAAAAATTGCTAGCATTATTTCTAGTATACTGTTACCAGAAAGGTAATAATATTTATGGTACATATTTCTTTAGTCTATATCTATTTGTTGGCTTTGCCTGATACGTCCCGCTGTACTAACAGTTATTGTATAACTTTGTGTAGAATCACCATCATTATAATTTATATTAAAAGTTCCTGCCTGAAGGCATCTACCAATATTATTGAATGTTATTATAGCTCCACGATTATAATCAACTTGAATAAATTTTGCTTTATTGAATGAAAGATAAAGCACATTCTTGGCGTCTTCATCACTATTTTTAATATCTTCATATACCATCCAATTTAGCTGCCATTCCTTTGCTTGTTTAGCATCACCTGTATAACATGTTTTACCATCTATAGTAGAACAAACTGCAATATTTTTATTGGTTAAAATAGCTTGGTTTCTGCTGTATATTAACAGGCTTTCTAATCTACTAGTTAGGTCCTGTATTTTTTGATTAGCTTTTAAATCTTGCAAATAATTAATAGCAAGGTAAAAAGTATAGGATAATAATACCAAAACAATAGATATTTCAATCAAAGAAGATCCATACTTTTTATTATGTAGTGAACATCTCATCATCTATTCCAAATATTTATTATAATTTTAGATAATTTATGAGCTTTTAGAACTATCAGTTAAAAATACTCTATACTTTAGATATATTACACTAATCTTAATAACTACCACTTGCATAAAACCAATTATGCAGCCTAGTTTAATAAGAAGCACAAGATATATAGTGTAGCAAACAATAACTTTAAAATACTAACTAGTGCAGACCGTATCTTAAGATCTACTATAATAGACCTAGAAACTAATAGACTTTTTTACAAAAATTGGGCTGTTTATGAAATTTCTAAATTTTAAAATGAATCTTAGTTTTTTTAAAAATTTTTTTTCTTTAAAAACGATAAAAAAACCTTTTTTTATCGGAACATTAGTAGCTATTATGCTTTCAATAGCTCCAATAGCTTATATGATAGTAGAGCTAAACAATAAAAAAGTAGTCTATCTCGTAGCTAACTTTCTAAATAAAAGCTCTGGTCTAGAATGGAAAAGCTTTAAATCATTTACTTGGGGGTTGCTTCCTGCACCATCTTTAAAGTGGCAACAAATAGAACTTAAAGATAAAACACAAAAAGGAAGTATCTATATCAAAGAATTATCTATGCGCTTAAGTGCGAGCCAATTATTAAATGGAGTTATTTATGTTAAAAATCTGTCAATTTCAGGCATTGCCATTAAAATAAACGAGTCTATAGAAAACACTGCTGAACTTTTAAAAATCATTTTTAATCTTGAAAAAAAAATCGATAAAGATAAAGAAACTTTTGTTGCCTACTTAGATAGATATAAGGATTTAAAACTATCAGAAAATTTTATTTTTAACCCTTATATTATTGATATTAAAAATGCTAGCATTTCACAAATTAATAATTCAGAAAATAAAAACTACAACTTCTATGACACTAACCTTACACTGACGAAACAAAGAAATGATCAAGACATATTACAGCTAGCTCTTATAAATATTCAATCTAAATTATTAGTTAACGATCTTGAAGTTACATTAGCAGGCAGTTGCATGAGTCATATTGACAACCATAATGGGATTGTTTTTTTACATAAAAATAATTTGAATTTTATAACCTCAAAGGAAGACCAAAAAGCTAACATTAACCTATCTGGTAATATAGAGTATTCTTATAAAAATAATTTTCTTCAAAGTGATATAAAAGCTGCCACAAAAAATATACAAGAATTAGCATTTTTATTTAATCTTAATATACCTAAAAAAATAAATAACACTGATTTCGATTATGTTTCATTAGCAGCTACCATTATTTATAAAGATTCACGCATTAAAAGCAATAATATTAAAATACAAGTACCAGAATTTAACCTGCAAGGAACTTTTAATTACAACCCTTTAAATAAAAAAATATTTGCTAACCTAAATGGTAGCGGTCTAATTTTTGATGAATTTTATCAAGAATATCATCCTAGCGAAGAATATCAAACTACTGATAACAATGATAAACAAAATGGAATATTAAATATAATAAAAAGTATGAATCTTGTTAAATATATACCAAATAAAAATTTACATTTAGTTTATTCACCTAGATATTTTCAATGGCATAACATCAGATTAAACAAACCCAAGCTAGAACTTAAAACATCTCATAATAAATATTATTTAACATATGAATCCGATATTAACTCAGGTAAAATTGATTTAACATCTCAAATTCAACACCTTGGATCATCTATAAAATCTAACATAAATTGTAATATTATAGCTCTTGATATTGGTGAAAGCTGCTCAAACATAGATGTGTGTAAAAAATCACAAGGGGATATAGACCTGACATCGAATATTGATATAAAACTTAATAAAACAGGTTTAACGGCTTCAGGAATAGCAGAAGCTAATATAAAAAACCTGATTATAACAAACATCGATATAGACTATACATTCTTAAAATTAATTAATGCAGCAGTGAACAAAGAAATAGAATATAACGAATCCATTGCTAAAACACATTTTAATAAAATGAAAGCTAAAGTTACTCTAGAAAACAAAAAATTAAATATTTTTAATATAGAAGCCTACACTAAGAAGAGTAAAGTATTAGGCAATGGGATATTTAACATTCAATCAGATAAAGCTAAAATTAGATTAAAAATATTTCCTTTAAATAACGATTTTTTTTATAGTTCTGAGTATCCAGGAGAATTCCATGATATGTTTGTGCCGCTGATTTGTCACTTTAGTAATGGCAAATGGAATTATAGACTTGATAAAAATAAATTTAAAAACTACTTACAAACAAAAAATTTAAATAGTAAGCTAATAGAAAAAATATTAAATATAGATTTATTATATTGATCTACTTAAAATAAGAATTAGTTATAATGTAATATGATAAGGAAAAAATTGGCGCGCTCGGGAGGATTCGAACCTCCGACCGCCTGGTTCGTAGCCAGGTACTCTATCCAGCTGAGCTACGAGCGCAACGCAAACAGTTCCTTGTTGGCGGTGAGGGAGGGATTCGAACCCTCGATACGGGTACAAGCCGCATACTCCCTTAGCAGGGGAGCGCCTTCAGCCACTCGGCCACCTCACCGACCACTACATATTAACTAAATAAATAAAAAAATCAAGATTTTTATGCTTTTTTTTTACTATTTTTAGTTTACCCTGTGAAAATAGATGTGATTTTACTCAAGAAATATTTTACATTTATAGCTTTCAATAAATATAAATAGCTAAATATCGAATATCATGGTAGGCTCAATTTATCCATAAATCTAATAAATTTTATTTTTGAACTAATCTTTAATTTAAAGCTCTAATAAACTTGAAAAAAGTAAAAGCTTCCTTAGAAGCTTTCAAGAAATAAAATTTACTATCTACTCATGGTATAAAAAAACTATGCTTAATCTAGATACACAATATATTAAAATTGACCATCCACTACAATATAATAATAACCACCGAATACATAACCATGAATTTCCTACTAATGGATTAGCAAGGTTTGATATGTCACAACCAACTTTATCTGGGTTATTTAGTGATGGTGTTAAACAATATACGACTGCGCTGTTTAAACCACTCTTTGATAGACTAGTAAAAGCTGAAGAGGCTAAAGCAATACCATTTTCCGATAATCCTATTAAATATCCTGGATATCCTGCATATACTGTAGTTAACAGGCCAATCTCATACAACCCAGAAGCTGACTTCTCGTGCATGGTTGAATATATTGATGAAACTATCAACAGGCCACTTTGCAAACGACGAATATAAGAAGCTTGAAAACCTAATAATACAGATAGAAGGCGTATAATTAAAAATATTTAGCTCCGCATGGAAAGCTATCAAATCGACGATAGCAGTATCTTGAGGTAATTTAAATGGTATAGCTAGGGTGGTTATTGCTAGAATCCACTAAATGGGTCTCTATTTTATTTTTTAGCTTTAAATTGTCTTTATTAAAACTAACCCCTACTCCAGGACTGTGTTCATGGCAACTTTTAGGTGTAATCCATACTATAACTCCTAATATAGGTACAGATTCGATATCGTCTAATAAATTAAGATTAACAAGAATTGTATCGCCTATATTGTAAAAATTCTCTGTAGGAATAAAAATGCCACCATTTTCTAAAAAAGGCATGTAAGATTTTTCTAATTCTTCAATATCAGTTATTTGCAAAGATAGCATACCTTTTATTTTTTCACTCATTGCTAGCCTCGTTAATAGATAAAATAATAGAAAACTCTTACAGGAGCTACATGACTAATTCAATATATCGACAAAATATAGCTTCCATTAGCATTTGCTTATTAGTATTTATATGCTGTATTAGCACTTTTTGTTGCTTTATAAGATAATCACGTAATTCAAATAGTTTAACAATTGTATTATTGCTAGCAAAAAATTTAGCAATCGTAAATGAAGCTTCATGTATTAGTTGCTTATCTTTAGTTAAAGCAAAAACTATGCTGTCATTAATCCAACCAAGCATCCAAGACAATAAACTATCAAGATCTTGATCTTGTAAATCTTTAGCAGTTTCTACTATAGATTTTTTGCCTTTCAGCATATTAGATATTGCTTTAACAAACTCCTGATAGTAATTCTTTTTTGCTGTAAAGTTATCTACCGCTTTTATAGGTGAGTTATTACTAATATATAATAACTCCTTTATTTGCTCTTGGTTAGAAACTTTATTTGCTAGCCAGTTAGAAGATATCTTCAATGAAGGGTTAGTGAATATTATTTTTTGGCAACGACTACGTATAGTTGGCAATAATTTAGCTTGATTAGATGACACTAAAATTATTACAGTATCTTCACTAGGTTCTTCAAGTGTTTTTAATAGGGCATTAGCTGCATATTTATTCATGTTATCTGCTGGAGATAATATAGCTACTTTATACCCACCTAACTTAGCTGTTTGAGCTATTATTTCCGTAAAATCACGAATTTGGTCTATCTTGATATCTGTGTTTTTTTTACTCGGATTAACATGTATTAAATCGGGGTGACTATTAGAATTTAGCAAGATGCAACCTTGGCAAGACATCTTGCATGCGCTAGGATTAAACTGCTTACATAAAATCCATTTAGCCATGGTTAATGCAAACTGACTTTTACCAAGATGTTCCGCACCGCAGAGCAAATACGCATGCGCAAGTTTTTTGTGCTGAACCTGCCTGATAAAAATATCCCATTGATGCTGATGCCAAGGTAATAATTCGCTCTCAAGGTAATGATCATTTACTTCTTTACTACTTTGCAAAATATTTACTTAATTTTTTAGATAAAATAGTTTCTAATTGTTTATTAACATCTTGTAAACTTTGATTAGCATCAACAATAACTATGCGATCATTAAATTTTTCAGCACGTTGCAAATAGCAGTTTCTTACATTAGTAAAAAAATCCAATTTTTCTTGCTCTATACGATCAGGTTGCTGTTTATTTAATTCTGCTCTATTTTTTATTCTCGCCATACCGGTATCAACAGTTACATCTAATAGTATGGTTAAATCTGGTTTTAAATCGTTTAATACGAGTTTTTCTAATATTGAAATAGTCTCTTCTGATATCCCACGACCGCCTTGTTGATAAGCAAAAGTAGCATCGATAAATCTATCCGCAATAACAGCATTCCCAGATTTTAAAGCCGGTAATATGCAATTATGTATATTTTGTGATCTAGCAGCAAAAAACAATAATAACTCAGTAATGAAATGTATGTTTTCTTCGTTATGCGATAGTATCAATTGTCGTATTTCTTCAGCTATTTTAGTACCACCTGGCTCTCTAGTTGTAGTAATGCTAATGCCTTTATCTTTTAGCCAGTTAGTTATAGTAAGCATAGCTGAGCTTTTTCCTGCTCCTTCAATCCCTTCTACGCTAATAAAAATCCCATTATGTGTTAGCTGCATGAAAATACCTAAAATAGTAAAGAGTGTATACGTCTCGCAGATGACGATGTAAATTTTCAGCAAGTGATTATAAGTTTTTAGCTAAGGCAGTGTTTCGCAGGTTTAGTGTCGACTAAATCAAGAAATACTAACGCAAGATAAAAGCTTATAAGCCTTGCCCTTTGAGAGCTATTAAAAATATTAACTTCTGCGTTAAATCGCCTTGAAATGCAATAAGCATTCCTACAACAATTTGCCTTGAATTTAATTTTTTTACTTAGCTCTGAAATTCTGCATCTTCATCTGCGAGGCGTATATATTTTAATAACTGTTATTTTAATTGGTTCTTATTGCTCTTGCAAACTTTAGAAGATAAATAACCTTCATTAAGAATAATATCCAGCTCATCCCCAACATTTACCTGATTATAAGAGGTAACTACATCTGAGTTTTTCTTAACAATACTATAGCCACGTTTAAGCACAGACAATGGATTGAGAGCTTCTAATCTTGCTGCCAATGATAAGCATAACGACCTATATTGTTTAAGTTTATACACCATTAAACTTTGTGATTTTTCTTGTAGGTTTTTAAGTTGATTGTTACGCTTTATTAATAATTGTATGGGATCCAACTGGATCAACTGTTTTTCTATCTCATTAAGCCTGCTTTTATATGTAGAAATTTTATTATTAATAAGAGCTTGCATTGTCTGCGCATGATCATCTAACAACTGCATATTTGTAAAAATTATTCTCTCTAGTTTTGATAGTCTGTGAGATAGATTTGCTAACACCCCTTGTAAAACTTCTAATTTATGAGAAATAACTCGCACTAAAATATTTTTGCTTTCTTCAAGCTTGTTAACTACACGGCATATTTTATCTGCAATAAGCTTAGCAGCGACCGATGGCGTAGCTGCACGGATATCTGCAGTAAAATCTGCAATAGTAAAATCTGTTTCATGACCTATAGCACTAATTACGGGCTTAGAGCAATTAAAAATTGCCCTAGCTACTTCTTCTTCATTAAAACACCATAAATCTTCAATTGATCCGCCACCACGAGCTATAATAATCACTTCTATTTCTGATGTTTGCTCAGCAATTTTTATAGCTTTAACAATTTCTGTTTTAGCTACTTTTCCTTGAACAGTACATGGAATTACATCAACCATAACAGTAGGTGCTGTTTGTTTTAATACATTAAGTATATCTCTAATTACAGCACCAGATGGTGAAGTAACAACTCCAACATGGTTGATCCAGTTAGGTAGTATTTTTTTCTGGCTTTCTGCAAATAATCCTTCTTTAGCTAGCTTATTTTTCATGGCTTCAAATGCTATATACAAATCGCCAACGCCAGCTTGTTGCATTTTTTCAACTATTAGTTGATAACCACCTTTTACTTCGTAAATTGTAACATAACCTGTTACTAATAAACTATCACCAAGTTTAGGAACAAATATTACTTGAGCTGCGTAACGACTATACATTACACAGCTGATACTTGATTTATCATCTTTTAAAGTAAAATACCAATGGTTAGATGGTTTATGCATATGCATAGAAGAACACTCACCTCTTATGCGTAAGCGACCTATTTGCCCCTCTAATACCAACCTAGCTTTTTTATTTACTTCAGAAATAGAGAATATTGTTTGGTTTGTAGAATCATAACTCATGACAGATCTTATAAATGAATAATCGTTAATTTTAAGATGCTAGTATACACTTTAAACTGTATAATTTACTAGATTAATAAATATTTAGTGGAAGGTTATACAATTTAAAGTATAATAGAAATTATAAAAATATAACCACATATTAAAAATAACAATAAAAGTATAATAATGACAAATTACTTTACTATAATATTAACCAAATTTATTTTATTCTATCTTGTTTTTAGTTGCACGATGCAAGTATCGAATAACTATGGCTACGAAGTGCAAAGTAGTTATAGATGGAAGCTCTATAAATACGATAATATTATTACCCAAGGTTTTTTAGATCTGCAGTTTAAAAATCTTCCAACTGAAAGAGTTAGTACATCTTCAGAATATAGAGAATATTTAGATTATAATCAACAAATATCTTTATACTTTGAGCGTGAATTGTTAGCAACATACGAAGAGTACTTAAAATTAAGTATAGATATCTCAACAGAAAACGAAGCAATACATAATATTGACGATCAAATATTGTCAACATTCTTTAGTTACAAAAAACATCTTTATAATACATTAAATATTCTAAGCTCTCCTGTTTACCACAAAAGATCTACCTTAAATGAAATTATATTTTTATTGTCTTGCTGTTGTTTTTGTTGCGATGAATTATGCTGTCAGCACTGTGGCTATAATGTAAATGCAGAAAAAAATTTAATTTCAGCTAACACAACAAAAAGACATAATTTAGTTTATAATATAGCTAATTATTTAAATACCATTTTTATGAACATCCCAGGAAATGAAATAGAAAGTAGATTTAAAATAGAGCCAGCCAAGACTCCAGTTATTAATATTTTTATTTGCAATGAGATGTCTATTGAATGGATAAGTAAAATTCTAAGCAACCAGCTAAAAACACAAGAAACATTAGTCATTCTTCCTTTCGATAACAAACCGATACAATATAAAATATATACACATAAGTATCCAGAAGTAAGGCAAGTTGACAATAATATAGACCCTACGCATAAGATAATTTTTACCGATGTACAAAAACCAGAACGAAAATTAATCTTACAGTTACATCGTGGAAGTATTGAAACAATATTGTTATTATCTTGCATATATAGCACAGAAACAAACTATTTATTACAAATTGATTATCTTAGATACAATAGTGACGTCTATCAATTCCCACCAACATATGAAGAAATATCTGCTAGTTTTTCATTGTGCGATACAGAAAATAATCAAGATAATCAAGGCCAAACAACATTAGCTGAACCTCCAGAAATATAGACAAAAACTCAAAATATGAAAGTTTTTAACTAGATATCATATTATTTGTTTTGTAATAAAATATCTACTAAGTTTATACACCTAGCGAGAAAACCATAACAATTCATTTATATTTATTACAGATTATACTATAATGATATAGCACTGCTAGAAAATACTTGCACAAAAATATCTTACTTGCTATTACCAGATTAAGAAAAGTCATGCAAGACGCCTTAAAAACATGCATATATGTTAATAGGCAGCGCTATACGAATAATCTTTTATTTTTTAATAAAAGTTTTTATCTAACAGCATAACATCTTTATTGATATTATGACTATTTTAGGGGGTTATATCACGTTACACTATGTTTATTGATGAATATTGTACG
This sequence comes from Candidatus Gorgonimonas eunicellae, assembly GCA_929200395.1. GTDB lineage: Bacteria > Pseudomonadota > Gammaproteobacteria > Pseudomonadales > Endozoicomonadaceae > CAKMZJ01. The sequence goes on from CAKMZJ010000001.1 coordinate 50,362, forward strand.
AAACACAACGATAATATGTTTTCTTTTTCAAGAAGCCAAGCTAGTAGATTCGCTAAGTTTGTAGCTAACGATTTCAACCCTCTACACGATATAGAAAACACAAGATTCTGTGTCCCAGGAGATTTATTATTTGCAAAAATAATTTCTATGAAAGGTATGTTTAAGTACATGAATGTTCATTTTGGAGGTATGGTAAGTAATGATGTAATGCTACAAGTAAAAAACATATCAAATACCCATTTTGAAATATGTGATAACAATGAAAAAGTATACCTAGATGTAGAAATATCAGGACAGCCTGTTACTGATGAAAAGATTATTCAAAATGCAATTCTTAATTATGTTGCTTTTTCAGGGAAAAACTTTCCAGATGTCTTTGTACCTCTAATGAAATCTAAAGGCGTAATGATAAACACTAAAAAACCATTAGTTATATATGATAATATGTCATTAGAATTTTTTACATCAAATTTAAAAAAACCTGAATTAAAAGCAGAGGAAGCTACTTTTGATGTCTCAGGAAAAAGAGGTAAAGTAACACTAAATTTTAGCTATAAAGATGGCAATAAAGAAGTGGGCACAGGTCAAAAAACTATGATTTTATCTGGCTTAAGACCATATAGCCAAGATGATATAGATCAAATGATAGTAGAACATAAAAAAAGAATTGTTAAATTTACGGAAAATAAATAAATATATACTTTCTTATTAAAAATGTAATAAAACCCGTTCCTTTAGGCACGGGTCTGAATAATGTTAGTAATTATTAATACGTTTTATCCTTATAGGTTTATCTCAGGTAACGTATATTCATCAACTGTTATGCTTTCAGTGGCTGGCATTATTTCTGCTTTGCCTTTAACTACTATTTTTTTATTTTGGTTTATAACCTCAGTAGAAACTGTAGCACGTTTTTTTTCCTGATCAATTTCAATTATTTTTAATTGAACGGTAACCGTATCTCCTATCTTTACAGGTCTAGTAAATTTCAACTCTTGACCTAAATATATTCCACCTGGGCCAGGAAGTTTTGTAGCTAATGCGCAAGATATTAAAGACGCTGTCCACATTCCATGCGCTATTCTAGTTTTAAACATGGTAGAAGATGCAAAGTTTTCATCTAAATGCACAGGATTGGTATCGCCTGATACTTTAGCAAAAAGAATTAGGTCTTGCTCTGATAAAGTTCTAGTTAAGCTGTCGCAATCGCCAACCTGTAGCTGATCAAAAGGAATATTTTTTAGTTTCTTCATGGCTTTAAAATAAATCTATATTTAATGTGATGATGCATGCCTTATAATTGAGGCTATACATTTATTAATTTGATGAAATATCCGTTAAATAAACAATAGGTACATTTTTTTAATGTTTATTATAATTTATTGTTTTTAAACCTGAATATACCGCCTGGTTTGCAAGTTTCTCTTCTATTCGTAGTAACTGATTATATTTTGCAACTCTATCTGTACGGCAAAGAGATCCAGTTTTTATTTGTCCAGAGCCAACACCCACGGCTAAATCTGCTATAAAGGTATCTTCTGTTTCTCCAGACCTGTGGGAAATTACAGTAGCATATCCAGCATCTTTTGCAATATTTATTGTTTCTAAAGTTTCAGTTAATGTACCTATTTGGTTAAGCTTAATTAAAATAGCATTTGCAATATTGCTATCAACTGCCTTTTTCAAAATAGAAGGGTTAGTAACAAAAACATCATCTCCTACTAACTGTATATTTTTTCCTAATGTTTCTGTTTGATATTTAAAACCATCCCAGTCAGACTCGTCTAGCCCATCTTCTATTGATATTATTGGGTATTTATTTGATAAAGCAGCTAGGTAATCAGAAAATTGATTAGATGTATATTTTTTTTGCTCACCCTTTAAAACATATTTTTTATCATGATAAAATTCTGAAGCTGCACAATCTAATGCTAAATGAACATCTTTACCTGGAGTGTATCCTGCTTTTGTTATTGCCTCACAAATAATATTTAATGCTTGCTCGTTAGATTCTAAGTTAGGAGCAAATCCGCCTTCGTCACCTACTGCGGTATTTAGATTTTTAGAGGCTAATATACTTTTTAATTTATGAAATACTTCAGCCCCTAATTGCAATGCTTGTGAAAATGTTTCTGCCCCTGTTGGGATTATCATAAACTCTTGTATATCAAGGTTATTGTCAGCATGTTCTCCACCATTTAAAATATTCATCATAGGAACAGGTAACAATAACTCTCCTCTGTTATTATTTAATCTGTGAATATAACTATAAAGATCCATTCTATTATCCGTTGCTGCTGCTCTTGCTGCTGCTAAAGAAACAGCAAGAATTGCATTAGCCCCAAAGTTATCTTTATTAGCTGTTCCATCTGCATCAATCATTAGAGTATCAATCTTTTTTTGATCGTTTACATCAATACCTTTTAATAGTTCAGCGATTTTAGTGTTAACAATATTTACAGTATTTAATACCCCTTTGCCATTGAATCGGTTTTTATCGCCATCACGCAACTCCAATGCTTCTTTAGATCCTGTAGAAGCACCACTAGGTACAGAAGCTCTACCCGACGCTCCAGAAATAAGATGAACCTCAGCTTCTATTGTAGGATTTCCTCTTGAATCTAAAATCTCTCTCGCTGTAATGTTTGTTATAAATGACATAGTTTATCTCTTGCTTATGTAAGTAGATATACCTTAAATTTAAAGGTATATTAAAAAATATTTTATAATTAACGCAAATTATATATGAACAAAGTACTTTAAAGTAGTAAATTTAGCAAGATGATTTTTATATAGAATGTTTTATTTGTATAGCGACAGCTGAAACAGCTAAATCCTAAATTGGAGCTTTTAGGTTAGACATAAAAATACTTGTTATGCCTAGTGTTAAAAATTATTCTTTATTTTATTGAATATTTTTTCATATTAATAATAAGTTAAACTATCAAGCTTATATACTACCATACCAACCATACTTCAAAGCTACTGCTACTGAGCGTTTATTTCCTATACCGCTATAAATAAAATTATTAATATCGTAGATTTTTTTTACACTACCCAGATGAAATGGTAACTTTCCTTTGTAATATTGTTTTTTGTTAGTAATAAGTTCTAATAATGATTGCAGTAAGTCTATAGTTGAACCAATAAACATATTTTGATCGCTACGATAATTAGATACTGTCGGATCGACAATAATTTTAGTATCAAGAAAGTTGTGTTCAATAATTAAATAGCAATGCCAGACTAAAATTATTTCTTGATTTTTTGCCGGGTCATTTGAGTTTTTAAATACACAACAAGATAAAGATTCATCAATCCCGACTAACTTAATATTAAAGTCTTCCCCCAAAAATGCTTGGCTTTTAGGATCTGTACAATGCTCAAATAAAGTTGAGCTTACTATAGCACAATTTTCAGATAGATTTATATTCTTTTCTAGTATGCTTGCTCCAGATAACATTACTTTTGTAGTTTCAGCTCCAAAAGAACCTTCATTGATTAAGTCAAGCTCCATTTCATCAATTATACTTATTTTATATTTTATATAGTCAATTAAATCTTGTTTATTTATAAGTTTTTTTACTTGACGACATAGAATAGATTTATTATTTACTATATCGTTAATAGCTATAACTGGAATATCATAACCAACTTGTTTAGAGATTGCAGCTTCATTCTGCTTGCTCTCTAATAGATATAATCCCATGGCTGTACTACTTGCTAATATGGGTCGCATTTTTTACCTCAAAATAAAATATCTCTATTTGAATAACAATTATAGACATATCTTATTTAGAATAGTTCGATAACAATACAAATTAACCACAGTCGAGATGTTTATTAATACTCTTTAAGGCTTATTATTATTAACTATACCCTGTTGGATTATTAACTTGCCATCTCCAGCTATCTACCATCATATCTTCTAATGTTTTTTCAGTCTGCCATATTAGTTCATTATTAGCTTTAGTTGGGTCTGCGTAGCATTCTGCTACATCTCCCTTGCGTCTAGCAGTAATTTCATACGGAACTTTAATTTTATTTAATCGCTCAAAAGCATCGACTACTTGCAAAACACTATAACCTTTTCCAACCCCTAAATTCCAAGCATGAATACCTGCATTGCCTGCGTTCAAATATTCAAGAGCCTTAACATGTGCTTTAACTAGATCAACCACATGGATATAATCGCGTACCCCTGTGCCATCTATTGTAGGATAGTCATTACCATAAACACTAAGTCGTTTTAATTTACCAAGAGCAACTTGAGAAACATAAGGTAATAAATTGTTAGGTATATCGCGTGGATCTTCTCCTATTAGACCTGAGCTATGCGCCCCTACAGGATTAAAGTAACGCAACAGAGCAACATGCCATAATTTATCAACGCATATATCTTTGAGCATATCTTCTATTATTAACTTTGTTCTACCATATGGATTAGTTGCAGACCGAGGAAATGTCTCTTTTATTGGTAATTTTTCTGGTTTTCCATACACTGTAGCAGAGGAACTAAACACTATTTTTTTTACATTGCTCTCCTGCATAACTTGCAATAAATGTATTGTCCCTATAATATTATTATTAAAATATTCTATAGGTTTATTTACAGACTGACCAACCGCTTTGAGGCCGGCAAAATGAATCACCGCCTCAAAGTTGTATTCACTAAAAATTTTCTTAAGAATCTTAACATCACAGATATCGCCATAAACAAACTTTAAAGATTTATTAGTGATTTTTTGCACACGATTTAAAGATTCCTGGCTGCTATTACATAGGTTATCAATAACAACGATATCATAACCAGCATTTAAAAACTCTATGCAAGCATGGCTACCAATATACCCAGCCCCGCCAGTAATTAACAAATGTGCCTTATCATAAGATCTCATTTTGCAAGTCCTTAACTATAATTAAACTAATTTGTGATATACTTTTCTCTTATTGATACATATTATACTTTTATCTTGTTATTGTTACTATTTTAGTTATCACACTTTATACCTTAATCTTTTAGGTATCATAAATCTTAAAACATAAAAAAATATAATTAAAAACATAAAATTAAATGCAGATAACTATAATGGAAGTTTATACGCATCTACTTATAAGATGAATAAACTATTGAATTAAAATACATGGGCTCTAAATAAGATACACTTTTTACTTAATAATACGTCTTTTAAACAAGTAATTTTTGGTTTATTAAAAACTATCTTTAAGTAAAAGGTGTGTATACGCTCATAAAAAAATAATATATTATTTGAGTAAATTTGTATGCCAGCAAAAAGAACTTTATTTAAAAATTTATCTTTTATTAAACTTACAAATACCCACTACATTTTACAAGGTATAAAAAAATCTACAGACTATTGAGCATCACTCAACAATAAAATATTTTATTTATATGCATAGAATAATAATGTTAAAAATATTATTGATTTTTTATAATGCTATACTCAAACAAAAAACTATCTGAAGCTATTTTTTTTATAAATAAAATCAAGAGGACTTGTAACTTGCAATACACATTTATTCACAACAAAATACTTTATCTTATATTGTTACATAAAAAAATACTTTGTATGTATACTTATAATTAACATGAAAAACACATTCTATCTATAATAGCTTAATTCATTTTAGTGTTGACTTCTGGTTTTCCACCATTTTATAACTCAACACTACTTATACTGTTTATGGCTATTTTCATACATTTAAACAAAAAACACAAAAAATGTTGTTTATTAAATTTTAATAAGGAATAAATATGGCAAATAAAACACTATATATAGGTAACTTATCTTATAGAGCAGATGAACAAGATCTAGAAAGAGCCTTTGAAAACTTTGGAGAAATAGAAGATATAGCTCTAATGCGTGAACCAGTAACAGGAAAATCAAGGGGATTTGCTTTTGTTACTTTTGAAATAGATGATGCGCTAAAACCAGCCTTAGAAAAAATGGACGGTGAAATGATTTCAGGTAGAGCAATTAGAGTTAGGTTAGCTCATGAGAAAAAAGCTAATAATAAAAGAAATAACTTAAGAAGACATTATAATTAATCTACTCTATTTATTATAACCTTTAATTAAATTAACGTGGGCTAAACATACTTAACATTTTATCTAAAAACTAAATATCAATGGTACTTTATTTACAAGACCACAAATTTAATGATGAGTTCAAAAGTAAAACACCATTTTCTATGAGTTTTAACATAAATTTATTATTTAGCCTACGTTAAATTATCATACATACACATTATATACTTCTTTTCAGCACCAAATAAAAATATTATCTTAATATACACATTTTTAAATATATATTAATTTTTAGTTGACTATTGTATTTTAAGTATAAAAGAAGTATACCTTATAAATACATAATATATTTTATATGCACAAAGATAATATTTTGATGTTATGAGCATGAAGTATATATATTTATTTATATCATCATTTGTAATAATGTTTTTCTTGATAAAAGCAACTTACCCTATTGCAAAAAGATGGGGGTTTGTTGATCTAGCTCGCAATCATAAAAAACACGAAGGTGAAATACCTATCACAGGTGGGATATCTTTATATTTAACAACTACGATATTGCTAATATTTTGGTGTAAAATAGACAGCGAATACCTAGTATTATTAATTGAAACTGGGGTATTAGCAATAACAGGGTTAATAGATGATAAATACGGTTTAAGTGTTAAACTAAGATTTATAATAGAAATTATAATTGCTAGCATTATGATTTTTTATACTAAAATTTTTATTATTAATTTAGGTGATTTATTATATATTGGAAATATCTATTTAGATTCAATATTTGCATATATATTTACTATTATAATAGTAGTAGCTATTATTAATTCAATAAATATGATTGACGGTATACATGGATTAGCAGCCTCATTGGCGATATGTTCTTTTTGTGGTTGTGCTAGTATAATAAATAATTTTGACAGAGTAAATGTAGTAATATCAGTATATTGCGGTGGCTTACTATCGTTTCTGTTATTTAATTTACAAGTAAAAAAAATTTTTTGTCGTGTGTTTTTAGGTGACTGCGGCTCTATGATTATAGGCTTTTTATTGTGCTGGGTAGTTATTTTAGCTACTCAACCTAATTCTGTTAACTATATTAATTTTGAACCCATAACAGCTTTATTTATTTTAGGTTTACCAATTATTGATATGGTATCTACCATACTAAAAAGAATAACATCAAAAAGAAATCCATTAAAATCTGATAGAAGTCATATACATCACATAATTATAAATTATGGCTTTTCACAAGAAAAATCTCTTTTAATATTAGTATTGTTACAATGTTGTTTTGTATGTACAGGCATATTATTACATGCATTTAACTGTGCTTCATACCTACAGTTTTGCGTTTATTTACTTGTTTTTATTCTTTATAATATTGACTCTTATAGTAATTTTAATAAAATAAAAACTATTAGTGATAATTTAATTGCCTTATATTATAAATATAAATTAATTTTAACCCCTTTATATACCTTTTATTTGAAAATTCGTAATTTTAGAGCCTAAAAGCTTAATTTTTAGTAAATATTTTTATTTTAATAAATTATTGTCGTATTAATATGTATTCAAAACCACAGTCTTTTTTAAGATCATTGTTTTCATCTGTAATTTGGAAATCTTTAGGAGTTTTTTTAAGCTTTTTTAAACATATTGTTATTGCTTCAACTTTTGGACTAGGATTACAAACTGATCTATTTTATATGTGCTCGTCTTTAGTGGGTATTTTAGTAGGTTCTTGGGCGGCTGTTATTGAAATATCTATAATACCTACTTTGGTAAAAGAAAAATCTAAAGCAAATTCATGTTATCAAAAAGATTTTTCTAGTATTTTTGTGATTGTAGCTTTGTTTTCTTTAATTCTAACTATCACGGTCTATCTTAGTCGCTATAAAATATCTCACTTGCTTTCTGGATTAAATGATGAAAAAATCAACCTTCTAGCGCATTGTATCTTTTATTATATTCCAATTATCTTACTCACTTTGCCAATGGCAACTATTAGCTCATTTTTGCGCGCCCATAGAGATTTTTCAGCTATTAATCATTCTATGTTTATAACAGCTGTTTTAACTTTATTAATTTTTATTCTATATCATTCTCAGCCTTATGTGCTAATTTGGTCATATAATATTAGCTTTATAATTGGTTTTTTTTACTTGTTTTGGCAATTTAGAAAGTATCAAATAACCTATACTAAACAGATTTCAGCTTCTCTCTTTAAAAAATATTTTTATAAAACTCCAGGAGTGTTTATATTACAAAGCTTCAGCTATATAAATGGGTTTGCAGATAGAATATTTGCTTCTTATTTAACTGAGGGTTGTCTATCTGCTTTAAGTTATGCTTTTACTATCATTATGACGTTTCCTGCTGTATTAAATATATCTCTAGGGCTATTTACAGTAACTGCTGAGCAAAAAAACATTAATGATGCTTGGAAACAAATAGAAAAAGTTATTGCGCTAGCTACCTATTATTCTGTTGCTACTATAACTTTTCTGTATTTTGCTCGTATTCCATTAGTAGAGTTTTTATTAAAACGAGGTATGTTTTCAGCAAGTAACTGCAAAATGGTCGCTGATGCCCTAATTTATTTTTCTCCATGTTTATTAGCAACTATTATTATTGGTGCAATTGATTGCTTTTTAGTAGTGCAAGATCGAATATATTTAATAGTAGCGAGAACAATAATGGCAACTTTATGCAATATAACACTTAATTATACATTTATTTTTATATTTGACTTAGGATTACTAGGTATTGCATTAGCAACTAGTATCAGTTCTTGGCTCTTAGTTGTGATTTCTATTTTTTCACTGAAAAAAATTAATATTAAAGTTAGCTTATATAAAATGGCTGCTTGGTTATTGTGGGTCTTATGTTTTTGCTTGGTGGGCTGTCTTGTATTTAATAAATACCTTATTCTTATATCAAATAATTTCTTTACTATATGCTTATATGCAAGTATTGTTGCAATATTTGCAATACTCGCTGGAATCTTATATCCAGGGGAAGAAGGTCATCTAGTAAAAAAAAATATTGCTCGTATATTAATAGTAACTAAAATAATAAAAAACTAAGGTTTTGTAAGGAAAAATCAAACTATTAAGTTATCTTTTAGCTTTTATATGCTTTCAAGTAGAAAATATACTAGTAAAAGATTACTATACTAAAGTAAACTTTTTATTATTTTATGTCGATTGTTTCAATTAAAGGTTTGATATATACGCTTCGTAGATGAAGACACAGTATTCAGAAAGAAGTCCTTAACTATTAATATAAGTGCTAGTTTGACAAGCTAAGTCGTGATAAATTATGCAAGTGTTGATAATATTTAATAGTTCGAACCGCTGAATAATATATGTAAACTTCAAGTAAAAAGTGTATATTTTTTATATAAACAAATATGGATCTGGTATTTCTACGGAGTATAAAAAATCTAATGTTACTAAATTTAATAGCAAATTTTATATTAAGAGCATATACCTTATATTTATGCATCCTCTGCTCTAGTGCTTTTAGTTTAACACTAGGCAATTTAACACTATATTCGTCATTAAATCAGCCTCTTCAAGCTAGCATTGAAATACTCAATGCCAATAATCTTGCTGCCAATGAGATATTACCAAATTTAGCATCTGCAGATGATTTTAAATTAGCTAATTTAGAACGGCCAAATTTTTTATCTGACATCAAGTGCGAGATAATAGAGAATAATAAAAATAATAAAGTTATTTTTATCTCAACAGCTAATCCTATTCAGCATCCTAGCATAGAATTATTAATAGAGATACACTGGCCGGAAGGTAGAATGCTAAAGGAGTATTCTCTTTTATTAACACCTTACCATACAATGCCAGCTACTAGCATAACCAAAGAAAGCCCTGCTCATAAAAAAGTTATACAACCGCCGTTAAAAACACAAAAAACAAAGGCAACCAAGTTTGCTTTTTACCGCACAAAAAAAGGCGATACTTTATGGTCTATAGCTAGCATGGTAGCAGAAAAACGAGGAATCAGTGTACAGCAATCTATGGACTTGATTTTTAACAGTAATCCTAGTGCATTTGTTGATGGTGATAAAACTAAATTACAAGTAGATTATAAATTAAACTTACCAGATATTAATAACAATATAAATGATAATCTAAAACCTAAGATCCCTAAAACTACTAAAACATCTGCAACTCTTAGTAAACCAAAATCTTCTAGTATAGATATTAAAAATAATAACCAAACAAGCAAAAAGGAGTTAGCCCCTCAACAAAATATGGAGATAACAACAAGCAATGCAACTACAGACACAACAGCAGATGCATCCGTAACTGATAATATCTCAGTAAACGCTACTAATACCAGTAAAAATGCTGAATTAACAGCCACTAATTCAGTAGCACAGAAACCAACCACAAAAAGAGATCAATTAAATAAAAGCATTATAGATGACACACCTACAAATTATGAAGTTACGCAAGAAGCTAGCTTAATTAATACTGAACAACAAAAAAATCTAGATTCTGATGAAGAAACTACTCAGCAGAACAAAGCAACTATAAAAGAAAAATTTGCAGCAAAAAAAATAGTTTCTCCTGTAATTAAGGATGATTCTTTTCTAAATATTTATATCCTTGTTATTATTATTTTATTAATTTGTGGTCTTGGATTTGTATTGTATCGTAAACAAAAAATATTTAAAAACAAAAAAACACAAGAATCAGATGAAAGCAATGATGAAATAATCGATGATTATTCACAGGTCGAACCTAAAAATAGTAGTACTAAAGAAGCGCAAGATAGAAATGATATTACCCTTAACTTAACCCCTATAGAGAGAGCTGAAGAGTTTATCGCCAAAGATGAACCACATAAAGCTATACTTATATTAAATCAAGCCCTGTCAATAAACCCTGAAGACCCCGATCTAAACTTTAAATTAACAGAGTTGTACTGCAATATCAAAGACAAAGATAATGCTAGAAAAATGATGGCGAACAGCTTGCAGTTAAACAACAGCGACTTAAACACAAAGTTAGAAGCGTTAAAAGAGCTATTTCCGAATCTATTTATTCAAAAAGCAATTGAAGACGAGGATAGCTGGGGTATAGATAATATAGATTCTAATATAGATGATATGTCAAATGAAGAACAAGAGATGATATCCGATATATCTAGGTCGTCAGAAACAACAGACGACTTATCATTTTTAGAAGATTCTGAATTATCAGCAGAATCTACAGTAGATGAAATATTTAAAGATCCTGATACAAACAGTGAGTCTCCTAAACACGATAACTTTAAACCGCAAAATAGTAAACTAGATTTAGCTAAAGGCTACATCGATATAGGAGATAACGATGAAGCTATAAAACTTCTAAACGAGATCATAACTTCTGGAACAGAAAACGAACAACAAGAAGCACAACAGTTATTAAAAAACCTAGAATAAAACAACCCTAATTAAATGTATTAAAGTTTTTAGCAAGGTAGTTTACAGCATAAATATATAAAGTAGACGCCTTGTTTAATAAGCTAAAAGCCATTTACTGAAAAGACGTATCTTCAAATAACCAGAGCATAAAACAATTATTTAAATTTTTTATTCCCTATCTTTTAACTCTAACTTTTCTATAAACAACGCTCTACTTTTTAAGATTTAGCTATAACATTAATAACTCTTACAAAAGCACATGAAGTTTGCATATTATAGAAATATTACCTCATAAAGCTTTTTGAGACATTACATTTAGCAAATATTTACTATAATAAAGATAATACAATCAAATATTTAATATTTATTGCTTTTGATAAATCCTATTTACAGATAAATACATATATGATACCAGATACCCCAGATCCAGGCATACTTGATAACAATAATATAGAATATAGCTATATAATAGAGCATCAGCAAGATGCTACATGTGATTTAGTAAAAACATCGAACATAAATAGCTTTAATATTATAAATCATAACATGGAATTAGATAACAAAATTAAATTTAATAATAATAAATGCTCTATATGCTTAGATACTATTAATGGACAAGATGATATTTATATTTTAGACTGTTATCATTTCTTTCATAATAAATGCACTCTCGACTATAGAAAGGTAAATGACTCTTGTCCTACTTGTAGATTAAAATATAAAAACTTTGTTTATTATAATTCTTTAAAAGATCTTTTTTATAGTTCTATATTACGATGTAAAAATAAAAACTGCTTTTATATAATTACATTAGAACAAGCAGAAAAATTAAATAAAATAGCTGATAATATAAACCCTGGAATACATTCAATTAGTAAAAAAAGTATTGCTAAAATAAAAAAAATTATAATAGAAGATATTAAAAACACTTTTACATATGAAGATAGCTTTACAGAAAATATCCCTTCTCTGCAAAATTTTATTAAAAAATTTAAAATTTCCCTAAAAAATGAAACATCTAACAAGTTAAATGCTTTTTTTCATGATTATTCTAAACACTATTACTGTCCATATCCTTTATGTCATTTCTATAATCAAGAGGCTGTAGGTTTTTTAAAAAACAATCATAAAATGATTATTCCTATAATCAAGAAGATATTTATTAGTAATCTAAATGGAAGGGAGTCAATTACTGAATGTAACTTTAATAAGTCAAGTGATAGTATTATAGCCATAGTAAACAACAATACTTTTACATATATAAATAAAAATGACTGCATAGATGGCAATAATTTATTTTTACATATAATAAAAAATTGTATTGCAGATAGCTTGCTGTTAAAGTTAAAAATAGAAAATTCAACATTATTTAATAATAGCAAAAATTGTTATATAAAAAATTGGGATACAGATGCAAATAAAATGAATATAGTAAATAATGGTATTGACGTATCCATTCCTATCAATTCTTTTATTGACTATGAAAGCAATAAATTAGACAATCACAAATTTAAAACCTATATAATTGATGCTCAGATAGATTACTTAACTTTATATACCCCATTACAAAATACAGCAACAACCAATAATCTCCCCTCAGCCCCAACTCAAGAAACTATAAATTTTCATCCGTTATGCACCCTCACAATTACAAAAGAAAGAGGTTGCGTGACACTGTCTTATAGAATAATCGCACCATTTACAGAAACACAACTATCATGGAATTTTAGCTTGAATTTTAATACACCTAATTAATTATTAGTTTCTAATCTAGATAGATTTATCAAATGAACATAATAAGAGTTTTATTATTAAGTTTAATATCGTTAATATCTTATGAACTGCACTCAATGATAGCGGTAGAAGAATATAATACATACACTAAAGAATACTTAAATAGTACTAACCAAAAAACAGAACAAAATGAAGATTTAATATATTTACAAAATGCTATAACACAACTAATAACACTAGAAAAAAATAATCAAGAAATTACTAATCAACAAAACCTAAAAAAAACATATAGTTCCTCTACTATCACTATAATTAATAAAGAACAAGAGCATGAAATAGAAGCAAATAATGATGAAATTAATGCACAAGATACTACTCTCCAAGATGTTAGCATGCTAGACTTAACAATTGATGAACCTAACAATCAAAGCTATATTATAAATAAAACTAATATTACAGAAAATGACAATCAAGAATTTAATATACAAGAAGTTAGTGTTCAAAAAAATAGCTCCCAAACATATAGCAGTCAAGATACAAATATAAAAGAGTTAGATATCAATAAAAATAGCATTGAAGATCATGACAATAATGAAAAATTTTATTTACAAAAAAAAGATAGTATAGAATATACTTCTTTGCAAATTAATAAAATCAACCTCTATAAGCAGATATATCCAGAAATAGGTTTTCTATTTTCTAATGACAAACAATTAACATTATTTAAAGAAAATATTCTAGAAGAAATGATTATATTTATTTTACTGAATCAAGAAGCATCTAGTAAAAACATTGCTCACATAAATACACATCATTACATAATTAAAACAGTTGCACTTATTATAGCAGTATTTAATAGCGTTGGGATTTTAGCGATAGGCAATAACGATAAAATAAATGCTGGAATAATTCTTTCAACTCAATATTTAACCCCATTATACATAAGTTTAATGTACGAAATAATCAACGATATATCATATAAAAGTAAAAACGGCTATAAATATATTATAAAAAAAACAGTTAAAAATAAAAAACAATCTTTCATAATGTTTATTAAATTAGCTATTAGTATTTACTTAGCATACTTAACGTCTACTATTGATATTAGATTATCTGGAGATGGTTATATATGGATGACGTCACATTTTACAAATAACAAGAAACATTTAAATATTGCTTATTATCTAGGTTATTTTAACAAGCTAATATTATCTATGGCTATATATAGTACTATTTTTTTCTGGATAATTGAAGATATTATGTATAAAACAAGTATTGGCTATTTATTGGGTATAGCTCCTCCACCCACAAAAGATAAGAATATTTTTATAAACCAAAAACATATTAAGCGTCTTACATACATAATAGATCCTGAAAACAGACAGATTTCTAGTCAAAGAGTATCTAATTACCTTAAAAAACATAATATTAATAATGCTTTTAGTATTGCAGGAATGCAAAATATAATAATTAATAATTATTCTAATGATAAAAGATACAACTTACTACTAAACATCTTTTCCCTTATATTTACAGGAGCTATATCAATATTTTGTAGCTTATCTTTTAAACAAGTTTTTTCTTCAAAAATAATGTTAAATAATTTTATACTAGTTACAGGAAATAATGTTAATGAAACATTACATTTTACACTAAAAAATGGTACAACATTTATATGCAAAAACATAGAAGATTGTGTTAAAGGTATTGATTTTAATAATATACACGTAAGTAAAAATCAGACAAAAGCTATTTTAGATCTAGAACAAGAAGCTGCAGTTGCGAGCATTTTAAGTGGTATATCTATATCTAATAGTGCTGCTATTTTTGCAATCTATTTAACTTCTATTATTTTTAAAATATCGAACGATTCCTTATTAAAAAAAGCCATTAAAAATATTTACTTCAGAAAAAGTAATATTATGCCATATTTACTTTGTTGTTCTATATTACCTTCTTTGTGTTTTTATAGCATACACGTTGCATCATCTTATCCTATAATAGAAAAAAATAACTTATTATTAAAAAACATAGGAAAAAAAACAATATTGTCTGCAACGCAATCTATCACAATTACGCTAATATGTATTCATATATTAGCTAGTAGATATATTCCCATTCTTGCCGACGTACCAAGACTCATAAAATACTTAGTATGCAAAAAGTAATTACATAGTATTATTTTATACTGGCAGATTCATCTTTTCGGTAAGTAATTTTTGGCTTATTAAACAAGGAATCTACTTTGACTATTTTTAAAAAGTAGTTTCAATTTTATAAATTTCAGATAGCTCAATAGGGATTTTAGTACAAGGATCAGTGCCGTTTTTTACATACCATTTCTTTAACTCATCATAACTATAAAAATTGCCAGCATATTTTACAGGATCGTTACAATTAATTTTTCTACTAATAATACATTCATGTTTTTGCTGTTGGTTAATAGTTTTTATTGGTAACTCGGTATATTTTTTATTTTTGATACGCTGAAATCGTTGGTGTTGTTTCCAAGGTTCCCATTCTGCTAAGCGTTGCTTAAACCCACTTGTTACTTTTTCTCCGATTATTGTTTCTGCTTGCTTAATCTCTCTATTGCTTAAGCTAGCTATACCAGTATAGTTTGCGTCTTCAGTTGTTATAGGTAAATGAAATATAGGTATAAGTTGTATTAATAAAGCTAAAAAGAATTCAATTTCTTCTGAAGACTTTTTACGCTTTGCTATTTCAACCGCATAAAGCTCAATATCTTCCATATAAAAATAATACTTTGCTGCAATTTGCAATTTTTTTCCTGTAAAATCATCAATGCGAGATGCTTTTTCAGCATTAACTATATATTTTAAAATTTGCAACTTAGATAAATATAATGTAGTTCTATCTACACAGTTGCTATTCGCCTCAGAGAATTGAGCTAAAGCCCTTTCTTTTAATTCGAGATCATCATCTGTTAACATTTCTAAAATATTCATAAGTTGCTTAGCTAAAATACAAGCAGTTTTTTTATTTTTGTTGTAACTAGCAGAAGTTTTCAGATTATTTAAAAATAGGTAAACATCTTGTTTTTGCAAATCATTTAGCGTAACAATAACAGGTTTTTGATTATTTTCAGATTTTTTATACCAAAAATTAATAGCCTTTTCTAAATAATCTAATTCTATCTTTTTTGGAGTAGCATCAATAAAAACTGCTCTACCATTAGCTAGTCGATTATATCTATCAATGTGTTCTGCTGAAATACTAGTTTCTTCCAAAGTTATATTAATGGGAGAAGCGTCTTCTAGCTCAGGTAAATTTCTAATCCATTCTTCAGGAATTTCATATAACTCAGGACAGTAAACAATTTTTATTTCACCGCCTACTATAATATCATTAGGAAAAATCTTAAAATTATTACAATTATGTATATCTAATTTGCCACCAACTTTTATTCCAGAAGATAAAGCAGTAATTTTCGAGCAATTACTAATACATAAATCACCTTTTATACTAACATCTTTAACTTGATTAACTATATGTTGATCTACCCTCGCGAGGTCTACACTATGCAGATTTTTAGGTATTTCTTGAAATGTTATATTTTCACAATCATCTATATAAAATAATGCTTTATCTTTAATTTTAATATTTAACGGCATTAATTCAGTTGGTTTAATATCCATTATCAATATACTGCCTACAGAAAAGTCTTGTGGAAACGTTAATAATTTTGGGCATTTACGAATAGCTAAACTATCTGTTACGATTGAATCATCAGATATTTTTGTTAATTCTGGCATATCAAAAAGATCTAAAATTCCTGTATTTATTACTCCTATGTCATCAATGTTACATGCAGAAAACCTACTGATTTCAGATATGATTTTTAATGGTAGTTTTAGTTTATCATGATAGTTAGAGATCTTTATTCTACTAGCTTGAATAATATTAGGTAACTGAATATTACCATTTATAAACTCCAAAGAACCTTCAACTTTTATAGGATAATTAGGAAGACTATTAGCTTGAATTCTTTCTTCAAATTCAGTTACAGACATTATTGCTGTAAAATAGCTTTTTGGCACAGCAGATATTCTTGTCGTTCTCTTGGGAAAGCTAATATCAGTTAATGAAAGAATTAAATCTGCAGGTGTAGGTAAACAGCAATCTGTTGAAACTGCTGTTACCTCGTTGCGTTCAGCATTATCTGATGCTAATATTAGATTATTGTTTTCAATTATTGGTTTCATTGTTAATTTTTTTTTATCTTTTTTAAATAGTACAAATAATAAATAAATAAAATCTATTTAATAGGTAATGTTAAACCATTTTATATGATTTACTCAATACAAATATTTTTTCCATCAAGTAAATCACCTATTTAGCGTTATGCCACAATGTATCTTGACTTGATGAGTTTTTCTGTTGCTATAATAGATCAATCAGTCATCTAAATCTTGCTGTAAAACCGCTAGTTTTTCATATGTTTTCTTTATAAAAGATATTAGATATAATTGTTGTAAAATAGTTCTATGAAAATATTTATAAATACTATTAGTTTGTACTAATCTAACTCTAGTTTTTGTATATTCTATTTAATTAATAACTAAATATACACGTGGCAATTGGAAATAATGGTTGTCAACAAGTAATTATAAGTTTTTAGCTAAGGCAGTGTTTCCTAGGTTTAGTATCTACTAAACTTAGGAATATTAACGCAGGATAAAGTTATAGGAACATTTATTGAAAGAGAGTTTTGTTACTAGATACACAGGTTGGCAACTACCTTTTCATCTGTTACCTGTATAAATTGTAGTATTTTTATTTCATGCTTCAAATCTATAATGACATTAAAACCATTTGGATGAAATTTAACAGCATAAATTTGATTATTATTCGTGTATTGAGCAATGAGTTCTGCTTCTGGTAAAAGTTGCATGTTATTATCAGGATGCTTGCTCATTATTCTATAAACTCTAATAGTATTTTCTGTTGCAGATAACAGTGTTTCTGTTTCTAATACTGCAAGTAATTGACTATTAGGACTAAAGTCTACTTTAAAACTATTTTTACCTTTACAATTGACCATAATTTTACGATTAAGTTCTCTTTCTGCAAAATCATGAATAATTATTTTATTATCAGTTATAAAGTTATGGTAGCAAAGAGAATCAGATGAATTAAAATAAGGTATATGAGTATGATATACTGCATTGATGTTTATCTCTGAATAAGTATTGGTATCATAGTTAAAAGCATAAATGCTAGTTTTTGTTTTTGAAACAACACTCAAAAATTTCCCTGTATGAGAATATTTAAGAATAAGATCTTTATGAAATTCTGTTGTTGTTAATACTTGTGAGATATTATTATCGCTATCTATTTTATAAACAGTTAATTCACAAGATTTACTACTGTACTTGTTATAGGTTACTTCTATTACGCCAATAGCAAAGAAGTCTCCTTCAGGGCTACATTCAAAGTAATCAGGATATTTTCTATCACCTGATTTATTTTCTATAATTATAGTTGCTATATACTTTGTATATTTATAAATACTAATTTCCATACCTTTAGTTTTTTTGTTTCTACCAGATATAAGTATTAATTTGTTTTTTGCTGCTCTTACCCCGTAAATCACAAGATTTTTACAAATTTGAAGTATCTCCCACAAATTTTTGTTAGTTTTAATTTCTGTATCTTTTAATTGTTTTTCTTTATAAATATAAAGTTTGTATTCTCTTTCTATCAAAAATTGACACTTGTTTTTCGTGTTTTCTAAAGTAGTTACAAAATCATGTTGTGATTGCTTATAATCTATAACTGGTGTTACATTTTTATAATCGCCATTTATATTTTTAAAAAAAACAGTATTAATACTGCTAAAAACTATAATAATAAAATCTTGAACTATTAATGTATTAGTTATATGGTAGCGACTAAAATAGCCTAATTCAAAGGCATCAAATAGAGTTAATGCATTATTATTTTGTGTAACTATAAATACTGCTGGATTAAGCGTAAGCAAAAATTTATCTGCTTCAGGAAGTATCTTTAAAGCATCTAGTTTATTGTTATAAGATTCAAATCTTTCAAAGTAATGTAGCATAAAATCTTGAGCTTTATATGAGTGAGTTTCGATAAAATCATAAAAACCATCTGCCATAATATTTGCTAAATTAAATTGAATTTTATTATTGCATATTTTTTTTATAAAATTAATATCTTTTAATTGTTGTTTATCAGTTATATTTATTGAGTTTAACCAAAATAAAAATTCTTGCTGAAGACGATGATCAAATATTGTATTTTGTTCTTTTGTAAATTGTTTTTTAAATGATAAAAAATTCTTATATATGTTTATTTCATGTAATGTTTTTTTATCTGTGTTAATTATATTTTTCATTCTACTACAAGTTTTAATTAATTGAACTCTTTCTTTTATATCTAGCTTAGAAATAATCTTTATTATTAATTCAGGAGGTAGCTTCAACAAATAGCAATTAATTTCTGGATAACTTTCTATTTTTCCATTATCAATCGAGTTATCTAAGTGATAAGTATGTGAATTACTTGTTATATTCATATTATTATTTTATTTGATTGAAGTTATGCAATAGATGTATTTATCTTCATGTGAAAGGATGATCATGAGTATATTTTTGTAATTGTTTATTGTTACTACATCTTTTATTAAAAAAACAATTATACTAAATTTATTAGTTCTTGTATGCTCTATTTCATTAATAACTAAATAGAGCTGACAATCGTAATGATCAGCTCTACCACAGCACTCTGTACCTATGTTATAATACGATAAAAGGTATTACTCTATACCAGTAATAAGCCATGAAGAATTACTAGCTTTTAAATTACGCTCTAAGTGCCAAGTATCGTCAATATCTTTTTCTATATTGTCATCTTCTTTATATTTACCAAAAAACTTTATGCTTAATTGTGCTAGATCTTCATTGTAATCGGCTCTTACTATTTCAGCATCTATATACAATACAACTGTTTGTTGTGTTTGGCTAAGATGGCTACGCTCTGTTTTTAACTCTTCTATCAATTCAGGTGCTACATACTCTTTAATCTTTGAAAAATTATTTGTATCCCAAGCTTGTTGTATAGTTCTATAATGGCTACAAGCTTCTGTAATGCAAGATTTTGTATCAAAGTTTGGTGGTAGATTAATTAGAGTTTCTGTACTTACAGCATCTTGTTTATTTGTTGTGCTATGATCGATAGCATCATATTGTTCACGAAATTGTTCGTTTGTTGGTTGCTCATTATTAATTGGCTGTTGATAGGTATTAGTCGCATATTCTTCATTTGAAGCTGTAGGTTTTATGTTCATACCTTTCATCAACTTAATTACTTTGAAAATAGCAAAGGCTAATAAAGCAAGCAGTAAAATACCCATAAAGCCACCACCACCGCCAAGTCCACCAAGTCCGCCTCCAAGCATTGACCCTAATAGCCCGCCAGCAAGTAAGCCACCTAACATGCCCCCCATAAATCCTTTACTCTTAGGTTTGTCTGATGTTTGGTTTTGTTTATTATTCGTGTTACTAGTATTAGAGTGCTGGTGCGTGCTTTGTTTTTTTGCAGTAGTTGTACTATGTTGCCTGCCAAATGACTTACCACCTCCAAATTTTTTTGCTTCTACATAAGGCGAGACCATTGTAAACATAAATAGCATTGTAAAAACAGTAATAAATTTTTTCATCTTATTAAATACCCTTATATATTTTATTAGCTTATACAGCTGGAGATGTATAAGATAGTATCTTATATTTAAGCATACACCTATACAATAATAAAGTATATATAAGTTATAATAAGATAAAAAATTATTTTAACAGGCTAGTTAAAGATGTTATAGGACTACTAGCTATGATTTAGACATTAAGAGATGCTACTGCTAATAACTATTACTAGTTATTCTATGATAGAAGCAACTGCTAAAAGTGTTTATAGATTAATAAAATACCACTAATGAAAGTATTAAGTTAATCCTTTAAATTAAAAATTTAGCTTTTAAAGCTATGGCGTTTATACACGTGGCAGTTGAAAATGCGAGTTTTCAGCAAGTGATTATAAGTTTTGAGCATTGGCAGTATTTTACAAATTTGTGCCTGAGCAATACAGAAATACTAACAAAAGCTAAATGCTTAATATCTAGCATATGATCTTCAACTAGAAAATATATTGAGCATTCAAGTATACAACAGTTTAAAATTATCTTTATTTTAAGTTATAATTTTGCATCTTCAATTATAATAATATACAGCTATCTAGCTTATATGTCCAAGAATTAAAATCCCTATTATTTATCAATATCTCGGAATTAATATATCGACGTTCTAGCTTTAGTGTTTTTCTATAATCAATATAACCAGAGCCATCATCTATTATTTTAAAAGCTCTAGCTAGCATTCTATATGCTTTTATTTGTAAATAGGTATTTACCTCCCAGTTTTTTGCAATTCCATTATTATCACCACTATTGTTATAATCACGCATATATGAAGTAGCAACTATATTACGATTATATTTTTTAAAATGTGTTGCTAATGTTTTTGTGACTTTTCTAGATGGAATATCAGTAGATTTGTTTAAAAGAGTTTGTAGATCTTGGGTTGTTAACTCATCTAATAATTTTTTATTTTGTACTGTTTTATATAAAAACTTGGGAAAAGGTGCAATACTTATTTTATATAATTTTTCGTCTTTATTATCATTAGTAATATCTTCTGTAATACTATTAACCAGATCATCTATTAAATTAGATTTTCTAAGTGCATCTTTTAATATAGCAAAAGCATCATTTATACAAGAATAACCATCTGTTTGACGATTTGCTCCAGCATATAATAAATGACAGTTTTGTTCGCCATATATTTTTATTAAATTTAAATATGATTCTTCAAGTATTCGCTGAGAACTTCGTGAATTACTAACACTATCAATAGATACTATATATAGCTTATTATTGTTTTTACTAAAAACCAACGGGGTAACATGTATACCATCAAGCTGAAGTATAGCAATAACCCCTATCTGTTTTCCATTAGGTAGTTGTTGTGCTAATTTGCAAAGTAAGTCTTTTGTATTTTTATCTACGTAATAAATTTCAATATTATATTTTTTTTTATAATGATGTGCTATTGCAGCGATACAAACCTCGTTTGGTTTGAAGATTGGCAAAGTATAATTAAACGTGATTTTTTTATATTTCCCCAATATGCTTTCTTTTGTGTTATTATATCTTGTACCAATATCACTGTTTTTGTCTATTATTTTTAAAGCTTTACCAATAATATCTTCATGAGGAAAAGCAATAACAGTTTCTGAAAATAAACTTTTAGTTGCAACTGTTGTTGGGGTTTTATTAACGAAAAAATTATTATCTAATGATTTATGTGTAATTGCTGCATCATTTGCTTGTATTATTTTTACCTTAGGTTTTGTTGTTATCGCAGATACATCTGCTAAACTATGGTTTATTCTGTGATTTACCTCTAAAGTATTCATGACAATTATATCCTTTATTTATATATCCTTTATTTAATATAATTATATGACAAATAAATTATAAAAAAGTTCAAATATGCACTTCAACTTTAATCAACAATATTGATAATTACTTTATTGCTTGTTGAATTACCGCACCACCTAAGCATATATTATTATGATAAAAAACAATTGACTGCCCAGGAGTTATTGCTCGCTGCGCATCAATAAAAGATACTTGGTAGTTATCTGTGTGTTGTATCTTGCTTATTGTGCATTTTTGGTTGTTTTGTCTATAGCGTATTTTAGCTTCTAATTGCGCTTCTTTAGGAGCAAAGTTAATCCAATGGATATTATTACAAATTAACTTACTAGCATATAAAGATGGGTGGTTTGTTCCTTGTGCTACCACCAATTCGTTTTTTTCTATGTTTTTATCTACAACATACCAAGGAGCATCATTTGCATCTTTTACCCCGCCAATTCCTATTCCTTGCCTTTGTCCTATAGTATAAAAAGCTAAACCATTATGAGAGCCAATTGTCTCTCCAGATGTTAATACTATATTTCCTGGTTTTGAAGATATATAACGTTTTATAAAATCAGTGAATTTTCTTTCACCTATAAAACAAATACCAGTACTATCTTTCTTTTTATGCACTGCCAATCCATGATTTTTAGCTATATCCCTAACTTGACTTTTGGTAAGTTCACCTAAAGGAAATAATGATTTACTTATTTGTTGCTCTGTTAGAGTATATAAAAAATAAGTTTGATCTTTATTAGTGTCAGTAGCATTTGCTAAATAACATTTACCATCAATATTCAATTTTTTACAATAATGTCCAGTTGCAATAAAATTAGCCCCTAGCTCAATAGCATATTGCAAAAAGGCTTTAAATTTTATTTCTTTATTACATAAAATATCTGGATTAGGAGTGCGACCGCTTCGATATTCAGTCAAAAATATTTCAAAAACATTATCCCAGTATTCGCTAGCAAAATTGGCAGTATGTAATTTTATATTTAATTTGTCACAGACTGCTTGTGCATCTTGTAAGTCTGCAATTGCGGTACAGTACTCGGTTTTATCATCTTCTTCCCAGTTCTTCATGAACAGGCCTTCTACATGATAGCCTTGCTGTTTCAATAAAAGAGCAGTTACTGAGGAGTCGACACCACCAGACATTCCTACTATTACTGTTGGTTTAGTTGCTTTCATAAAAATAAATATACAAAATGTTTTCTAATTGAGTGTTACTTTTATTAATAAGGCAGATACTATGAGCGCTATTAAAGTAAATAAAAATCCTTGGAACTTACGATTCTCGCTAAAAAATCAAATAGGCTTTGTTCACTTATTTGCCATTATAGTGTTTTCTATATTACTCTATTTAGCTTTTAAGTTCGGGCTTAAATATTGGTATCTATATATTTTGAATAGTATAGGCGAATTAATCAGTAAAAATATTGCTGATATAATAAGCCATATGATTGTAGCTGAAGATTATCTCAGCATCAATGCTATTATCAATAAATCCTGTGAAAATAATCTTATTCAAAGTATTTCAGTTTTTTCTAGTGACAATATTAAAATAGCTAATACAATTAGTAAATTGCTCGTTTCAGATAAAGATATTAAAGAGTTTTTGATGGCAATTCATTGGCAAAATGAGGTTATTGGTTATCTCTCTTTAATAGTAGATAACCGTTATTTGCTATCTAAATTAGAATTTCTTGCGATATCTGGTGCTTGTTTAGTAAGTTTAATATTAGTTGTTGTATTCTGTATTTCTTATCTATTTGTAGAAATTACGGAGAAAAACATTCAAAATATATCTCTGCGATTATACAAACATTTTAATAAAAAAGCAAACCAACAGCAGAGCCCAGTGTTGCAGCTACAAACTCTATTGCTTATAATTGAATCTAACAATAAAGAAAATTTCAAAAGCGATATAGTCACAACCGCCAACATAGCTATAAAACTTCAGGATGATTATATAAAAGGAGTAAACACCGAAAATCTGCATAAGATAATGGATAAAATTGCAGTTACAGCGATACATTGTGGCAAGTATTTTCTTACCGGCAATAGATTAATTAAAAACTCTAATTGTTCGCTTTCTTTGCTTACCTATAAAAATATAGATGCTAATAGGGTTATTCTTTGTGCTTTAGCAATTAAACAGATACTATCTGAAATTCTACACAAAAACAATGTAGGCTCTGTAGGAATTGGGGTGTGTATTTGGCCATATAATCAAGTTAACCTAGATAACATACAACATAAATTAGAGTATAGCTTAAAATTAGCAGACTCAAATAAAGAAGATTTATTATGCATATCACAAAAATCAATAAGTTATCTATCTATTACTAATCTTATATATAAAGAGAATTCTAAAATAGATGATATCATTTTATTTAAAGCAACAACAGAATTAGCGGATAAATTAAAAAACGATATTATTACAATTAAAAAAATTTTAGAGAATAATAATGACATTAAAAATCAATGAAATAAAGCTATTTAAACTAGAATGTTTTATCTGTAAGCACTATAAACTTTTTACTAAAACAATGTTTATTTTTACTCTATGCTTAACAATATTTGCCGCTGTTGCCCCTGTAGGTTTATTATCTAAAGTAGCTAGATTAAATTTTTTTGATATTAGATTTTATCCAGATAAAATAGCCCATACTATAGGTTTTATCTGGATTTCACTAGTTGTTGATGCAACTTGGAATAAAACAGAACTGTATGCAAAGAAAATTAGTGCTCTATTAGCATATGGTGTGCTTTTAGAGTTAATACAATTTTTAACAGAATACCGTCATCCATCTATTAACGATATTATCGCTAATAGTTTTGGTATTTTATGTTATGTTTTGATTATACCTATAATAAAAAAGCTACCTTTTTTTAGAATTCGTTGGATCTATAAAAAATAATGCTGTTACATGCTTTAAACTCTATTGGTAACTCAAGTTACGCAGGAAAGAAAATTAGTGTGCAAGGAATAAATACTGAAATAATTAATTACAACAAGGATTACTTAATTTATTCCTGTAGAAAAACAACATTTACAAGTATACAGATTAACGATTTGGAGTTAACTCCTTTTATTTTCTTTAGCCATTTTGTAGATTAACAATCTATGCTTCAGGCAACATATCAAGCTGAAAGTCATTTATTGAATCCTTTACTAATTGATCTATAGTCGTGCTAGCAGTATCTGTTTTTGCAGCCAGCTTGTTATTCTCTTCAAACATTTCATCAACAATATCTGGAGCAACCAGACCACCCTGTAAATTAGGCTGCATAACAGCTGATAAATCAACTAATTTATTTTTAGCACTATATGCTGCGATCAGCTTATCATTTTCATCAATAATCTCTATTACAGGTATTTTAGGATTAGTACACTTTATTAACGATGGTGCTTTGCATAGCGTAGTACTTCTTTTAGGTCTCTTTTGTTTATGCTGCGGAAGATTGGCTTTTGAATTTATTTTAGTTATATGCTGTATTTGTAGGGGAATAACAGCAGTTATAATGCACTCTTCAGCTAATTTTTTTTCTATATTATTCTTATGTAGTGGTGATGATCTATGGTTAATTACACCACGCTCAGAATAAAAAGTACTATTACAAATTTCACACCTGTAAGACCTATTATAAGGTTTTACAGGTACTTTACAAGGTGTTACCGGTACTTCATTACATCTTGATTGTTTAATAGTCTGAAAGCTATAGCTACCGTTCGAGTTAGTAGTCAGAAAATTTCCTTTTGGTATATTATTTATCATTATAGTATAGTCCTTATATTTAATAACTCTTAAAGTTAAATTAGACTAAAAAATTAGCTTACCGTTCCAATTATATTAAATTTACTACCATATAATTTGCGAACACTACCTAGTTGTTTCGTCTCAAGGTATAGCGATATATGACTTAAATGCAATAAAATAACCACAAAAGAAAGCCATAATGCTTACTATTAATAAAATAAGTAACACTAGATAAAACCACTTCTTTTGGTTTTCTAATTGCTGACGAGCATTCCATTTTGTTAATAAATAGCCTTTATTAATATCATAATCCGTAGTTAAACCACATATTATACACCCTATTTGCCACATTTTTACATTTTCTATTATTACGGCGAATACTCTAGCTGTTCCACAACAGCATGGGCAAGAGGCAATGTGCATTTTTTATCTCTTTTGGTCTTAATAGATGAATATTAACAGCAAATATTTTCGTTTTATATTGGTTATATCTTTAAAAATACATTTTAAATAAATTATTTTTGTGCTATAGTGCTTATCTAAAATATAAAGTAACGTTAATTTAAAATACCTTTTATCTTTAATAGCTTATAATAAGTTGAACCTACCTAAAATTTAAGCTAATTAACATAACTCAGCATATCACAAGGAAGTATATTATGCCTCGATTTAGTTCAGACAGCGCAGCAATACAAGATATCAGCAATCAGCTTTATTCTACCTCAATACAGCCAAATCAAACCCCTGCACCTGCGAAATGGAATAGCAAGATAGTTAACCCTGAAAACAATAATACTGAGACTTTTGTATCAAATTCAACTAACAGATCTTTATTGAAGATAATTAAGCGTAAAATAACAAATAGCAACCAAAAAACTAATTCAAAAAAACACTCTAAAAGCGATCTTACTGCTAAACAAAACAAGGAAAATAAAAAAATATTTTTCGCAGAAATAATGGATCATATGTCTAAATTCATAGGCATACCTAGCAAAAACTTACGATATATAGATATAAGGCTCGATCCATCAGAAATTGAAACCGAAATTTTAAACTACTTGATCCGCAAAGGGTATTCTAGTGACGCTCTACAAACGAAAATAAAATCATTAAAACAAAAAGATGGTAGTAAAGGGCTTGATTATTTATTATCAAAACTAACTACAAAACTAATAGAGAATCCAAACCAGTACTTAATTAAAAACCCTGCTTGTCAAAAACACCCTGATATAGATGCCTCTCAAGTAGAATCAGCAACAAAAACAGCAGAAATAAAAAATATTTCAGATTTTGAAATACATATTACTAAAGCCTACGCATGCATGCATCCTCATAAGAAAATATTTATTACACAAAATTCTTTTAGTCTAGGTGTTAACCATTTATACAATAATAACAATTTACCAATTAATGATGCTTGTAATAAAGCACTAGATATTGCTAATAAATCTCGTACTGCATATGATTTTATTTCCTATATAAATTCTTCCGAACAAAATCAACACTTATTAGCAGAGAATGATCAAAAAGATAAATATACAACTAACCATATACAGCAAACCATAAATACATCTGAGATTGCAGAAGCAACAACAGAAATACCAACTTCAGAAAATATTAGCTTGTCTCCAATGACTAATTTTAGTAACACTTGTTGGTGCAATGCTGCGTTTAAATTTATGCTCCATTATTTTGGCGCAAATTCCATAAAAGAAAGTATTAATAAAAAATTACATACCTGTGATACTAGAACTATCATCGGTATGCATACAGCAACAGTACTAAACAACTTAAATATTATTTTTGATGATTTAAGTAACCATGAACCTATTTCTAAACAAATAAGAAATTTATTTATAGCTATCAACAATTATGTTCTAGATGTTGAAACACCTTGTTCAGAAGACGATTTTATTAAAGATATTTTCCAGTTTATAAGTCCAGCTTTTTCGAGACAAGGTCAACACCCTGAATTCACTGCAATACGACAGGAAGATTCTGAAGCTTTCTTTTTGCATTTATCAAATTTATTAGGATTAGTGAACGACGCTAATAAAATACACTATAAAAAAATCAAGCAATTTACATTCAATAACTCAGATTTAAAAGCAATAGGTGTATCACTCACAAATGATCCGTTAATTCTTGATATAGAATACCCAGAAGATATTCTTTTTATAAGAACAATGAATAATGAAGAAAGTCATATTCCTGAAGCAGAAGAAATTACCGTAAAAACTTTTGTAGAATACCTTAGCAGGTCTACAAATACACAATACTCTAAACAAGAGTTATTAAATATGGCTCAGCATGCTAAGAAATATGATGAAAATATTAAAATTTCTTGCAAATCTGTCTTTAAAAAAACTGCTCCAATAGTTGATATGCAACAATTTACAGATTTCGTACTTAATGTTGACAGTCGGCATTATAACAATAATAGATATATTAGAGACATCGAAAAAATAAAAACATTTGTTGTCCAAGCTTTTCAACAATCAAAGATGGAAGTTATAGATCAAAACACTCAACAGAAACATATTATCAACACGCAACCATCAACACTTATAATGCGTAAAGGAACAGGATCCTTCGGACATTATATGACCATAAGCATAGATAGCAAACAAAATTTTTGGGTGCATAATGATGAGTTTAACGACACTCTAGAGAATGTTTTTATAAATACAGTAATAGGCTGCGATAAAAGTGAAGCATTAGCTGATTTTAAAAGAAAAACCCCATTAGATCAGCTATTAGCATTTATGGATAAAAGAAAAGCATACCCAACATCGATAGGTTTTTTTGTTGTGTAAATACTTCTATTCAACAGTTACAGACTTGGCTAAATTTCTTGGTTGATCTACATCTGTTCCTTTGATAATAGCAACAAAATATGACAACAACTGTAGTGGAATTGTAAATAGTATCGGAGATGTTATCTCTGGGATATTACCAATATCTACTACAGTAACATTTTCTTCAGGTAAAATATTACTATTAGTATCAGTAAAAACTATTAGTTTTCCACCTCGAGCTTTAACCTCTTCCATATTTGCTTTTAGTTTTTTTAGTAAATCATTGCTAGGAGCTACTATGATTACTGGCATGCCTTCATCTACTAGTGCAAGCGGTCCATGTTTTAACTCACCTGCAGCATATGCCTCAGCATGAATATAAGTTATTTCTTTTAACTTTAACGCACCTTCCATAGCAATAGGGTACTGCGAGCCTCTGCCTAAGAATAAACAATGTTGTTTATCTGCTATTTCTTCAGCTATGCTTTTGATACTATTTTCTAATTTTAAAATTTGTTCAATTTGTTGTGGCAATTTAGTTATATTATTAGCTATATTTGCTATAATTGCGCATTCTATATTATGAAGCTCTCCTATAGCAGCAACAAGAGTTAACAACACCGTCAGCTGTGTAGTAAAAGCCTTAGTTGAAGCAACGCCAATTTCTGCACCAGCACAAGTCATTATTGATAAATCAGATTCCCTTGTCATCGACGAGCCAAAGACATTACAAATACTTAAAAACCCTGTATAGTTTAATGTTTTAGCGAGTTTTAAAGCAGCTAAAGTATCGGCAGTTTCTCCTGATTGCGATATAGTAACAAATAAACAATCTTCTGGAACAAAAAATTTTCGATAACGAAATTCAGAAGCTATTTCTACACGACAAGGTACATTTATGAATTCTTCAAACCAATATCTTGCCACCATGGCTCCATGATAACTAGTACCACAAGCAACTATTTGAATAGCTTTTAGATTTTTAAGTTTTGCTATATCTTCAGCCTTTAATAAAGAAAAATTAATTTTATTATTCTCTAGTTTTCCTTGTATAGTATTATAAATAGCCTCTGGTTGTTCTTTTATTTCTTTAATCATATAATGCTTATGACCACCCTTGCCTTCATTTTCATAAGAGGGGTCACTGCTTTTTGTTTTTCTATTAATAGGCTTTAGGTCTTTGTTATATATCTGTATTGAGCTACAAGATATTTTAGCTGTATCCCCTTCTTCTAGAAAAATAAAACTTCTAGTTACTGGATATAATGCTAATTGGTCTGAGGCTATAAAATGTTCATCGACGCCAAGACCTATAACTAATGGACTGCCAGATCTAGCTGCAACTAATTCTTCCGGATTATTTTTATCAAATGCAACTATACTGTAAGCTCCTTGTAGCTTCTTAATTGTTTTTTGTAAAGCATCTAATAAGTTAGAGCTAGTTTTTAAGTGGTCATATAATAAATGGGCTATTACTTCTGTATCTGTATCTGAATTAAAAAAATATCCTTTTTGCTCTAAATTTTTTTTTATCTCTAAATGATTTTCAATAATACCATTATGAACCAAAGCTATTGTGTCGTGCGATACATGAGGGTGAGCATTTTTTTCGCTTGGTTTTCCATGAGTAGCCCAACGTGTATGAGCTATACCTGTAGTTCCAGATATATTATTAATATTTTTTTCTAACTCTATTACTTTGCCTAATTTTTTTATAGTCTGCATATCTTTATTAGATGTAACTACTGAGATCCCTGCTGAATCATATCCCCGATACTCTAGCCTTTTTAAACTCGTAAGTAAAATTTTCACTACATTACGTTGTGCTGTTGCGCCAACTATTCCACACATTTTATTTCCCTTTGATATATTTTTGCTTGTATATACATTTTCATCTGCCACGTGTATATCTATGTATTTTTTCTTTTCCAGTTTTCTATATTTTTTTGTCTGCCTCGTGCTATAGATAACGATTTTTTAGGTACATCATCTGTTATCACAGAACCAGCAGCGACTGTAGAGCTGTAAGCAATGGTTACTGGAGCTATTAATGCGGAATTACTACCAATAAAAGTATTATCCTCTATGATCGTTTGATGTTTATTTTTACCATCATAGTTACAAGTTATTGTTCCTGCACCAATATTTACCTGTTCTCCTATAGTAGAATCGCCTATATAACTTAGATGGTTGATTTTACTATAGGTCGCTACAGTGGAATTTTTTATTTCAACAAAATTACCTACATTTACATCGTTGCTAAGATTAGTTCCAGGACGCAAGCGTGCGAAAGGGCCTATATTGCAATTTTCACCCACAATAGAATCTTCAACAATCGAGTTAGCCTTTATATGAGATCCTGCTTTAATATGAGAGTTTCTAATAATACATCCAGCTTCAATTGTAACATCTTTTTCAATTATTACTTTACCCTCAATTATAACATTTATATCTATAATAATATCATGCTCAGTTGAAAGCTCCCCTCTTATATCTATTCTGCTTGGATCTAATATTGTAACTCCTGACAACATTAACGAAATAGCTTTTTGTTTTTGATATGCACGTTCTAGTTCCATTAATTGTAATTTGCTATTAACTCCTTCAACTTCAATAGCATTACTTGGCTGCGCATGAACGACACTAACATTATTTTCTACTGCCATTGCAACAATATCTGTTAGATAGTATTCTTTTTGAGAATTATGATTTTTCAGTTTGTTTATCCATATACTTATTGATTTTCCTGGTATAGCGATAATTCCTGTATTCACTTCATTTATTGCAAGCTGCTCAGAAGTTGCGTCTTTATCTTCAACAATAGCTTGAATTTTACCAAAACCATCACGAATAATTCTGCCGTATCCTGAAGGATTTGTTATATTTATAGTAAGTAGTGCTAACCTGTTACCATTACATGACAATAATAAAGATTCTAATGACATACTGCTAATTAAAGGAACATCTCCATACAATACTAAAATCATATCTGCACCTTTGCAGTAAGGTATGGCTTGTTGCACTGCATGTCCGGTGCCAAGTTGTTGCTCTTGATATACCCAGTTTAAATTATACTTTCCAAGTTTTTGTTTGATTTTATCAGACTCATGTCCAATAACAACATGTATATTTCCTTCACCAATACTTTTTTGTGTTTCTATTGCTGTTAAAATAACATGCTCAAGCATTGGCTTTCCTGCTATATTGTGCAGTACTTTAGGGTAATCTGACTTCATCCTACTACCCTGTCCTGCTGCAAGAATTATAATATCAGCTCTCATAATATTCTCTAGTTATATAACCTTTTACAACAAACGTGTAATTTTGAGTGGTATTTTTGTTACTTCTACAATTGCTTTAATTAACTTAAATAAACTAATTAACAAATAACCCCAATGATGTTAAATATTATCATTGATATTTTATATCGTTAATTTTTTCTCTAATACCCAATAAAAAATTAATATAATAAATCATCGCTTTGATAATGTCTTGCTAAAATAATAATATTTAAACATATATTTTATAGCTATACACTATCAACTTGCCATAAAGACAATCTAAAAGTAGAAGGAATATCTACTCAAAGATAGTATTTTAAAAGATAAAGATATATCCTATAACTAAATAAAAATAATTTGCTCAGGGTTAATTTAACATAATTATCTGAGCAAGACGGATGTTATTATGGACTTTTATTACAAAGGGTTAGATTAAAATGTTTATGGAACCTAAAGACCTCGCAGAATGGCTAGAATATTTAGAGAGAATCATTCCACAAAATGATATTCGTTTAGGATTAGACTCTGTCAAGTCTGTTGGCAAAGAAATAAATGTTTTACATCAAAATGCATTTATTTATACTGTTGCTGGAACTAATGGCAAAGGATCAACAGTAGCTATTTTAGAAGCTATTTTATTAGAAGCTGGGTACAATGTAGGATCTTACACTTCACCTCATGTTGAGTCATTTAATGAGAGAATTAAAATAAATGGAGCAAATGTTACCGACGATTTAATTTGCAAATCATTTGCATATATAGCACAAACTAAAGGTGCAAATAATTTAAGTTATTTTGAATTTATAACAGTTGCTGCCTTTCATTGTTTAGCACAGCATAATTTAGATGTTATCATTTTAGAAGTTGGTCTAGGTGGTCGTTTAGATGCAGTAAATGCTATAGATCCAGATGTCTCAATTATTACTTCTATAGCTTTAGATCACCAAAACTTTCTTGGCGATACAGAAGAAAAAATAGCCTATGAGAAAGCTGGAATTTTAAGACATAAGAAACCTTTAGTATATGGCGCAACGGAGATGTATGCTTCTATATTAGATACGTCTGGTTTAAAGCAAGTTCCCGTATATAGCAAAGGTAATAGTTTTTATTTCACTAATAACGATGACGATGATAATCTTTGGAATTGGTATGGCTCAACCCCTCAAGGAAAAAAACTACAGATAACCTCAATCCCTTTGCCAAATAACTTAGTACTAGATAATGCTGCTACCGCCATACAAGCATTACAGTTTTTCACCGATAAAATACCTAGTAAAACTATTAAGCAAGGATTAACTCAAGTTAACATACTTGGCAGATGTCAAAAATTAGTGATTGAATATCAAAAAAAAATAGTTAAAGTTATTTTAGATGTGGCTCATAATCCGCAAGCTGTAGAATATTTTATAAAGCAAGTAAATAAAAGTACTCAAGACAATATTAATACCAATATAGTTTTTGCTGTGTATAAAGATAAAAATTACAAAGAAATGTTAGCTGCATTAAAAAAAATAGCGACAAAATTTTTTGTAACCTCTGCTGATCATGATCGATCATTATCGGCAGATGATTTATCTGATCATTTATTAGAGTCGTCTATTAATAACAGCAAGCATTCATCTATAACTGATGCTTTAGTCTCGGCTATTCTGAACATGGATACAAACACACAACCTCTGATTATAGTAGGATCATTCCCTTTAATTGAAGCTGCTATTAAATTTTTTAAAAATAATTGCTCTTGTATACAGGCATCTTCTAAAGCAAGCTCCAATCTTATATATGAGCCTTCTACTTAAAGGTAGATGAAAATTACTTATTTTAGGATTAAATAAAAAGAAGCATATAATTCTAAACTCAAGTTATGCACTTAAAATAACTTCATAAAAATATAAAATAGATTGAACTTATCAAAAATATAAACCTCTATATCTTTATTAAAGAGCATAACTTAAATTATATCATAAGGAAAAATTTATTATGTCGCCCATTCTAACAAGTAGCACTGTAAATCTTCTTGATAACCAAGAACTGAAGTCATCTAGTCAAGAAAGTTTAACTTTACAAAGAAGAACTACAAATGTATCTACTACCCTTCCTCAGAATAAACCTAATTTTTTTATGAATGCATTAAGAAACATAACGCTAAAAGTTCAAGATGGTGATATCACAAAAAATGTATTAAACGACATAGCGCTAAAAGCTAAACATGGCGATATCATAAAAGATATTAATAAAGAAATTTTAGAGTTATGTGATACATCATATTTAGAA
Organism: Candidatus Gorgonimonas eunicellae; assembly: GCA_929200395.1. GTDB lineage: Bacteria > Pseudomonadota > Gammaproteobacteria > Pseudomonadales > Endozoicomonadaceae > CAKMZJ01. The sequence continues at coordinate 85,225 of CAKMZJ010000001.1, forward strand.
AATACTAGCAAAGAAATAATAGATCAAAAAATAATAAATGTAGAACAGCTATTATCTAAATTGAGTTATGGTCAGATGAAAGACTGGTTTTCTAGTGATATATCAAGAACTTGGACTGAAAGTTATTTTTCTATTACAGTTAACAGAAACATAAAATTAGCTGAAAAAATAATTAACATAATTAATTCGCAAAAATCGTATGATATTACTGATTTACTAAAAGAATCTACGGATGAGATAAAGCTTACAGAAGGATCTTTTAATTTCAAAGCTTTAATTAATTTATATTTTGAGACCGATATTACGTTTGCAGATTTAAAATTAGAACAAATTTTTATAAAACATCCAGAATTACTTTATTGTATTAATGTTGTTATTGAATCTTCTAGATTTAAAGATATTACTCAAAAGCTACTTAATATTATTGATGTAGCCATAAAAAATGAACAAATAAGTGATAATACTTGTCTTGAAAAACGGTTTTATCAGTGTTTAAATCATGCTCTAAAAAATAAAGATTATAGCAGTATAAAAAAAATGCTTGAATACCATCATTACTTTCCTCTTATTCGTAAATATATAGAACATATAGTTTCTATAAATGATCCTGAAATCTTAAAACTATTTGCAGAATATAAGTTACTATTATATGTTGAAGATTTAGATTATTACAGAGTTCGCTATACCGCAAAAGAAATATTACCAGCTCTTAGTTATGCCATACTTGAAGAGAAAAACGATATAGCTAATGCAATTATAAAATTAGGCACAAATTTGAATGAAACCGAAGCTTACTATAAATTAGGATATTATAATTATAGAGGTTTCGGTACACACCAATATGTAGCAGATATTTCATATAATGCTAGTGATAACGATGAATACGCTAAAGAAACTTTTCTTCCTCCTTTATTTTATGCTATTTTACTTAGAAATGATCAAATTATAGATCAATTGTTAATAGCCGGTGCTAATAACGGATATACCATTGAATATATTTATAATGAATTAGAAAAAGACTTAAAGGATAGTGATTATATACAAGATCTCTTACTAAACTTAAGAAAAGATACATCTTACAATGCAGAAATAACAGCAAAATTGCAAAAAGCATCGATTTTAGCTAACAAATGATGTATTCTGCCTCAAGATGCTGAATCATGTATCTTGAGATAAAATTATAGCGTGCAGAGGCAAAAATTATTAAAGTTATTGTAAAATCCATGCTCTTTAGGGCAGATGACATGCCAGATAATAAAACCCACCATTTTGAATTTGTATTCTAAACAAGTTTTTATTAGATTATCTTGATTATCAAAAACATTAAATTATTCATTTAATTTATGTGCTATAAAATTTCAATTAACTAACTCAAGTTACGCCTTAAAATAATTTTCTATATACCTCATAGTTACTTTAATAAAGCGTTAATAGCCCCAAAATTAATTATGGCTATTTTATTGCGCAATCTCCTTGCTGAGCAAAAGGCAACAACTTCTGGAATCTGCTTTAACCAATGCACACAAAAACTTTTAAGAGTATTTTTATTATTTGTCGAAGATGTAGAGGTTCCATGAATTATTTGCACATATTTAATATTATTATTTGACGCTTCCTTTATGAAACAACATAGTTCATCTCTAGCTTGGTCTATAGTATACCCATGTAGATCGATGGTGAAATTATTACTTCCTTCTAAAAAGTGTAACTTACGTTTTTTCTTATTTGTTAACGTAAATAAATGGTGTTCTATATTTTCAAAAGCATCAATCCCCTCCACCGAAAATTCTGACAAACAAGAGGTGTTACTTTGGGCTATTGTTTTTTGTGCATTAACTCTTCTTTTTGCATATGTTGCTTTTGGTAAACTAGCAAGACTATATTTTGGTAGATTATGTATACTTTGATCAGTTTTACAATGATTGGTCTCTTTTATAACTCCTAATTTTTTCATTTCTTTTATGAACAAATCATCGTTATTATTTCTTTCTGTCATAAAACACTACATTATGTAAATTTAATGTTTATACACCTGGCATACCTATATTATATACATCTTCTACTTGAAGACGCATATAATATAAATAATCCTAATTTAGAACACCCATATACCAAAAACATTAAATATTAGTTAGACTCACTTTTTTCTATATTGCTGTTATCTGTATAGGTTATTTTAGGCTTACCCTTTCCGTTGATAACATCTGCATCTATAACTAAACTGGATATATTTTTCTCAGATGGAATTTCATACATTAAATCAAGCAATACAGACTCCATTATTGATCTTAAACCTCTAGCACCAGATTTACGATCCATTGCCTTTTTAGCAACGGCTTTTAAAGAATCATCTTGAAATTCAAGCTCAACACCTTCCATTTCAAAAAGCTTTTTATATTGTTTAGTTAATGAATTTTTAGGCTCTGTTAAAATACGCAGTAATGCTTCTTCATTAAGATCTTCAACGGTTGATACCACAGGTAGCCTTCCAATAAATTCTGGAATCAAACCAAATTTAACTAAATCTTCTTGTTCTATCAGCTGTAGCATTTTCTGTGAATCTTTTTTCTCATCTTTACTTCTCACTTTAGCAGAAAACCCTATGCTTGTTTTGTTAACACGCTCACGGATTATTTTATCCAGACCGGCAAAGGCTCCGCCACAAATAAATAAAATATTAGAAGTATCTACTTGTAAAAACTCCTGTTGAGGATGTTTTCTACCACCTTGTGGAGGAACAGATGCAATAGTACCTTCAATTAATTTTAGTAAAGCTTGCTGTACTCCTTCTCCAGAAACATCGCGAGTTATTGAAGGGTTATCAGATTTTCGTGCTATTTTGTCTATTTCATCGATATATACTATGCCTTGCTGTGCCTTTTCGAGGTTGTAATCGCATTTCTGTAATAACTTAAGAATGATATTCTCTACATCTTCGCCGACATAGCCTGCTTCTGTTAGAGTAGTGGCATCAGCAATAGCAAAAGGAACATTTAATAGTCTAGCTAAAGTCTGCGCTAACAAGGTTTTTCCTGATCCTGTAGATCCAATCAAAAGGACATTGCTTTTTCCTAATTCTATGTCATCAGAAGTATTAGAAGGTGATTCATCTGTAGATAGACTGGTAGGAGTAGCCCCTTTAGATCTGTTATATAAGCGTTTATAGTGATTATAAACAGCTACAGAAAGGATTTTTTTTGCATCATCTTGCCCTATAACGTATTGATCAAGAGTGTTGTTAATTTCTTTTGGAGTTGGCAGTTTATTCTCTTTATTTTCATCAGAGTTATCTCCCATTTCTTCTCGTAGGATATCGTTACATAACTCTATGCATTCATCACAAATAAAAACAGACGGCCCTGCAATTAACTTTTGCACTTCATTTTGATTTTTCCCGCAAAAAGCACAATGTAGAAGTTTATCTTTACTATCTCTAGTACCAGTATTTTGACTCATTGGTCTACCCCATTTAACAGTCTAAACTTAAATAAAACTATATAATTTATAAAAATGAATTTGGAATGTGTAAGCAAGACTGCCAAACCATTTTGGTTGTAAATAATATGCAATAGCTATTACTGCACATATTAATTGGATCTTTAACTTTTATATATGTTTCTTGGTAATTATACATATTATATAACATATAATTAATATTTAAAAAAAAAGATTATATATACTTCGAAGAAAAAATGCAGGATTTTAGACTATACAGACGGCAGATGAAAATGTTAAACTTCAGGCTGAATAAAAAGGTTCTAATTTAACGATTAAGTTACCTTTTTAATAGCCCTAGAAGAGCAAGCCCTCTAAGCTTTTATAATCACTTGCTAAAATCGACACTTTCAACAGCCACATGTATAAACAAAACAGTTTAACTCGTGGCAAAATAATATATACACGTGGCAGGTGGAAATGCGAGTTTTCAGCAAGTGATTATAAGTTTTTAGCCAAGGCAGTGTTTCGTAGGTTTAGTGTCGACTAAATCAAGAAATACTAACGTAGGATAAAAGCTTAGAAACCTTGCCCTTTGGGGGCTATTAAAAAAATCTACTTCATCGTTAAAACACTTTGAAATGCATTTGCATTCCTGCAGTATTTTGCCTCGAATTAGATATTTTTCTTTAGCCCTGAAACCTGGCATTTCCAACTGCCACGTGTATAGATATTGCTTTTGTATTTCGAGGTATATATTAGCTTATTGAAAAGTACTATAACAAAAGACTTACTATGTTAAAGCTTCGGTTATATACGTACTTTTAATTTTAGCTATTTAGCTTATCTCTGTGGTTCATTACTTTATCAATTATACCATATTCTAGAGCTTCTTTAGCGTTCATAAAGTTGTCTCTATCTGTATCTTTTTCAATAATATCTAAATTTTGACCAGTATGATTAGCAAGCACTAGATTTAATCTGTGTCTTATTTCTAAAATCTCTTTCGCATGAATTTCAATATCTGATGCTTGCCCCTGAAATCCACCCAGCGGCTGGTGTATCATAACACGAGAGTGAGGTAAACAAAAGCGTTTATCTTTTGCACCTCCAGCTAATAACAAAGCTCCCATGCTAGCAGCCTGCCCTATACACATAGTAGAGACATCTGGCTTTATAAATTGCATTGTATCATAAATTGACATTCCAGCTGTTACCGAGCCTCCTGGAGAATTTATATATAAATGTATATCTTTGTCTGGATTTTCTGACTCTAAAAATAGTAGCTGAGCTACAATAAGATTAGCCATGTGGTCTTCTATTTGCCCTACAATAAAAATAATCCGCTCTTTTAATAATCGTGAATATATATCGTAAGATCTTTCGCCTCGAGACGACTGCTCTACCACTATAGGCACTAAGTTAGACTTTATTATGTTACCAGCAGAGTTTTGACTATTATGAATCATTAAATATACCTTTGTTAAAAACCAAAAAATTTAAATCTTTTAAATGTTAACTATATATTGGGGGTGTTTTTTTATTTTTAAATGTTATCTTATAAATAAAGTATTTACAAATGTTACTATTTATAGATTAGCTGTTTATAAAACACTGATTTTTAGCTTGACAAAGGTTTTGCTGAATAAGCTTTTTAGATAAAAATTTAAAATATTCCATGTTTTTACATTTACAAACAATAAATACAGAAAATCTTAAAATGTTTATTTTATTTTTTTATTTTTTGATGTATAGTTAATATTGGTAATTTTATTATTTAATTTATTTATTAACAAATAGTCGAATAATCAAGCTAATAAATAAAATTTATAACTTAAATTGCTTTGCAATATTATTGGATAATATCAATAACAATAGGACCTCTAATATTAACAAAAATATATAATAGGATATACGTAATAATTTATTAAAATATACTTTTTAACTATTTTATTTAATCAGATAGCTTTGTTTAAAACTCGTACAACAAGCAAACGCTAAACACTAGCATAAGGCAATATACCTCGTATTTAAAGATGCAGGTTTCTAGCAAGTTATTTTTAGCTTGCTACACAAGGCATCTGCTTTTTGATTTAGTACTAAATCAAAAAGCAGTAATATAGTTTAAAAATTAAAAAGCCTTGCCCGTAGGAGTTACTAAAAAGACTTACTTTATTGTTAAAACACCTTGAAATACAACAGGCATTCTTACGGTGTTTTTCTTTAAATTAAATTTTTTTACTTAGTCCTGAAATTTAGCATCTTCAACTACAAAGTGTATATATACAAAAAATATATTGACAAATATTTGGAAGCCAATATGAGCAAATACATTTACAAAACTATTTATGAAGAATTTACAGGAATGAAGCCGCCAGAACCAAAACAAAATAAGCAAAAAAATAAAAGCTATAGGCGACTTTCAGGGCATCCATATAAATCTAAACATGCTAGTTATGAGAAAAAATATTTTAAAAAGAAAATTTTCTCTAACTTTCAGCTATCTAATTCATCTCAGTTAAACAGTAGCAATTATAACCCTGATTACTTATCAAGCGATACAGAATTAACTATGGCAAAAATCAGGAATAACGGCTTCAATACATCAACTAACCCTAGCTTAGACGGAATTAGAAAGATGCATAACCCTAGACATCAAAACTATACTGCAGCACCAATGATAAAAAGATTAGAACGCAAATATTATAAACCTGTGCATAATAACCAACAATCAATACAAGGAGAATACGATTTTTAACCTCCCTAAAGTCTAGTGCAAGAACTACTATGAGGAAAAACACCCACAACTATCTGAAAACCCTCGCTATTTAAGGCGTGGGGGTCAGCTAGAAAGGCTAGTAAGTAATTCATAGGCTTGTTGTATTTGCGCAAACATTTTTTTAGCTTCTGGAGATGGATTTTTATCTGGATGATACTTTAAAGCAAGTTTTTTATATGTTTTAGATATCTCTTTTTTAGTTGCATCTGGCTTTAAATTTAGAGTATTAAAAGCTTCTTGCTTTAATCTAGTCTTTTCTTCAGATGATGCACGACTATATTCAGAAGAGCTAAATGCTTGTTCTTTTGTCTGAAACGACAATATCACCTGAGATATAGCATCTGGATCTTTTACATTAACTAAAAGATTTTCAAAAATCGCTACTGCTTCTGATTGCTCATAACCTTTGATGGTTAAAATACTTTCTGCCCATAGTTTTAACTTGTTATGAAAGTTAGCTATATTTACTTGATCAACAAAAATATCACGACTTAAACTATCTGCTTGTATTGTTTTTGCTAAAGATCTAGCATCTGCTTGACTATATCCTGCTTCGATAAAAATATTTTCTGCCCACGTTATATCGTTATTTACATCTAATTTAGAATTATAGCCTTTGCTAGCTTCAATAGCATTAGGTGTATTTTGTACATAGATTAGAAAATCTTCACGAGTTGCTACTTGTTGTGCTTGTTGTAATGTATCAATTATTTGCTGTTCATCAGTGTAGCCTAACCCTTTAAAACGATTCATCGCTTCAGTGAAATCATTATTAATTTGATATTTACTAATATATCCTTGCTGCTTCTGATTTGCTGTTGGGATATCACCTACAAGAGAAAAAAAATCTTTTTCTGATGTAGTCGTTTCTGCTATATTTGATACTATAGATCGTGCTTCTTGTTGCGTATAACCTTCTTTTATTAAAAGCTGCTGCCCTTTTGTTTTACACCTATGCCAATTAAGCTTAGAAATCAATATGTTTTTTATTTGCTGGGGTTTAATTATAAAATCACTTAATTTTTTATCGGCTTTATCCCCCTCCCTACTTTTTTTACAATACATATGTTTAGGCGTCTTTAAACCATCAACTTTTCTATTATTGAAAGATCCTTTTGTTGCAACATTTACATTTTGTTCTAATCTAGCAATATTATTATTGTTTATTTGCATTGCGTCTATCCCTAAAATGCGTACACTTTCTTTCTATTTATACTTATATATATTATAAATATAATAATAATCCTTTTATAGTTATCTTAAAATAGCTTATATAATTTAGAAACCTGCTACCTAAAAATATATTTTTTAAAAGTTAGTAAAAAGATTTAACTCCAAATAAAATACTACAAACAAGATTAACAACCGTACATATAGCAAGCCTATATATTTATTTGAAATTAAATTTCGATAAAAATATTGATTGCTTTATAAGTATAAACAAAGAACTTGCTTGCATTTTTTTCATTATATGATATCTATGCATTTCAACAGTTCTAATGCTTATTAATAAATTACTTGCAATTGTCTTGTTTGGTAAACCCTCTATTATTAAATTGAATATTTGTTTCTCTCTATCAGTTAAGCTGTTAAATTTATTAATAGTATTTCTATATTCTATTAAATGTTTATTATTCTCTTGTGCAAAAATAAAACATTTATTGATTGCTTGATCTAAATATTTTTTGTTAATAGGTTGTATGAGAAAATCAGCCACACCATTTTTTATACCCTTTTTTACACCATTAATAATACCCTGAATATCTACCTCATTTAGTATACCAATAACAGGCAACAAGCAACTGTGCGCAAGTAAATGTTTTGTTGTTAACACAATATTTATACTATCGTTATGTATATTTATTAATATACAGCCAAACATATTATCCGTATAAGCTTGTAAAAACTCATCGATTGTTTGAAATAAATAGTAATTATAACCAAGCGAGCTTACCAAACTAGAAATAGAGTTTAACTTATCTGGCTTATAATCAATAATATATACAGTAGATTTATAAAAATCACCTTTTTTATACATATCTAGACCAACTTTAAGTTTAATATCAATAACATTTAGTAATTATTTTTATTAGTATCGAGTATGTGTTTTCAATTAAATATTAGTAATTTTAAGATACAGATAATCATTTTATAAAAATATAATAGAAAAAACCAAAATATTTATACTCTGTCATTTAACTATATATAACTTTACAACTCCACAATAGACAAGACAAAAAGCAATTGCAACCACAAACACAATTACAATTGATTTTGTTAACAAACTAACTATTATTGTAGTTGCAATAATGGATAAACACCAACAAATATTAAAATTTCGATACATAGAAGAATTAATAGCATTAAATCTATTATTAGCACCGGCCTCATTATTTAAGTTGTTATTATTTTCATTTAAGTTGATATCTACCGCTAAATCATTTAATTCTTTACTATTATTTCCATATACTGCCACGGTATAACTAGGAGGATGTTTTTTTAATTCGCTAAGGCTCTGTTGTATTTTACTATTCATTTGTGCTTCTTGATAAGAAGGCAGCTTTTCTTGTTCTAAATTATTATCTGCAGAATTACAAGTTAAAGTTAATAAAACATAAACTAAAACTATAATAAACTTATTTATTTTAACCAGATAAAGCAATTTATATACACCTTATATTTTTTACAATACAGTTTAAATATTACACTTGTGATAATTACACTAGAAAAGATAAACGTACAACCAAAAATACTTGATAAATATAACATTCTATCTGAAGATGCATAAAATTGACAGTTTCTTATTCATTTTAACAAGTTATGCAAGTTTATTGTGTATATTTATTAAACTCTGCAAATATAGACTTTGCTGATTTTTCTAATATCTCTATAAGATTATTAGCTACACTGGTGTTTTTTTCTAATGATATTTGTTCTAATGTTGTGCAGACTTCACTGATTTTTACAGCTCCAATATTAGAGCTACTAGATTTCAACTTATGAGCTGATGCTTTCAATAATGTCTGATTATTCTCTGCTAAAGCTTTTTTTATATCGTCAATTAATATTAAGCAATTTTTATAATATAACTCTATAAAATTAATAAAATTATCTCCCATTAGTTTTTGTATTTCTAAAAATCTATCTCGGTTTAACAATGAGAGCCTATCAAAGTCATCTGTTTTATTATTGAAGCTTGATATTCTCTGTAGCAGAATTGTTAAATCCTCCAGAATAATTGGTTTGCTTAAATGATAATTTGTACCATAAGATAAAAACTCCTGTTTACTTTCACTATTATTATGCGCACTGCAAGAAATTATTATAGTTTTTTTTCTATCATTTTTATTTTCAGATGCTCGTATTGTTTTGATAGCACTGCACCCATTAATTCCTGGAAGTTCATAGTCCATAAATATGATATCAAAATACGTACTGTTGCATAATTTTATAGCATCTTCTGCATTATCTATAATAGTATTATCACTTATACCAAGATGCTCTAACATGCATAACAATACATTTTGACTTATTGTATCATCTTCTACAATTAGGCACTTTATTTTATCTTTTTGTAATATATCTTGATTGTTATTTGTATATGATATTTCTTGGTTAGTTACTTTACCTAGAGTTAAAGCTTCTAGTAGTCTTATCTTACTAAACGGTTTTTGGATAAAATGAATATTAGATTTATCATTAATAAAATTAAAATATCCCATATAAACTATGTAAGCATTATTCTTATTTTGTGTACATATTTCAGATAATTTAATAAATTGCTCTTTACTATCATCTATTTTTAAATCTATTATAATAAAATTATAGCCTTTATTGTTGTTTATATAACTATTAAAACCATTGATACTATCCACATAAGTAACTTTAGTTTCAAATTTTGTAAAACAGCTATTTATTATTTTCTTGCAATCATCTTTTTGAGTATAAACTAAAATATTTTTATTTTTTAACTTGTTTATAAAATTAAAATAAAAGTTATCTTTTTTTTCTATAAAATAAAAATCAAGATCAAAATGCAACTTAGATCCTTTACCTAATTTAGTATCTATATCAAGACAGCCTCCTAACATATCTACAAGTTTTTTAGTAATATATAATCCTAAACCAGAGCCTTTATTTATAGCATTTTGCATAGTATTAATCTGCATAAAAGGCTTGTTTAAGCAATCAAGATCATTTGCTTTAATTCCAGTTCCTGTATCTTCAATGATAAACTTTATTTTTACTGTATTTTTCTTAACAGCCACAACATCTAAAGAAATAATAACATTTCCTTTTATGGTGTTTTTTATTGCATTACTAACTAAATTAGTTAAAATTCTTTTAATTTTTTGCTCATCTCCTATTAAATTGTCTTGTATATCAGGATCAATATTAATAATAATATCTGTTTTATTGGTTATTGCCTGATCTATCATTAATAATGATAGATCATCTATTATTTTGTTTAAGTCTATCGGGGTATTATTTATTGTTTCATTAGAATATTCTAATTTAGCATATTCTAAAATTTCATTAACCATTTGTAGTAACGAATATGCAGATTTTTTTGCTATAGAAAGATGTTGACTTTGATTTTTGTTTGTCTGATTCTGAGACATAATATCTAGCATACCAATTATGCCATTCATTGGCGTTCTTATTTCGTGACTGACAGTCGCAAGAAACATATCTTTTGATTTATTTAACTGCAAAAAGTTATCTTTATACTTTGTTAATTTATTAATTTGTGCTTTTAAATAGATGATTTCATTATTTGTTTTATTTATATATTGCTGATTGTTTCTAGTATACTCATTAATGATGTTTAACACTTCAAGTGCTTCATTATTATTGTCTTTATGTATATCGCTTATATTTTCTCTATTTTCTAGAATAGTAATTATATTAGACTTTAAACTATCAAATATTTTTTTAGTATTACGACTTACCCTTGATAATATCGATAAATAAAAGCAATAAAAAAATAATATCAAAATAAAAAAATAAGCTACAGTTATTAAATATTTGCTTTTGTTATTATCCAAAAAATTAAAATAATTATTCTGTATATATTTTACAACAGGGCCTATATACGTAGTGATATTCGTAAACGAAAAACAATAAAGTATTATTACAAACAGAGTTATTGTAAGTAAAATATATATACTACAAACATTTATATATTTATTTTTATGCTGCACGTTAAGTAATTTTTTTTTCATTATTTAGCTAATTTTATTAATTTAGAATCCATGTGTAAATTAGTTTGCTTTGCTATATCCTCGTTGATTAAAAATTTTATTTGATCTCCTTTTTTATATAACTCAAGAATACCACCTTGTTTAGCAAAGTCAGATATATCGCTTATTGACAAAATAGGGTTGTAGTTTATTTTTTTTAAAATAGCTTTGACATGATTTATAGATTCATCTTGTATTACTATTGCATCGCATAGTCTTTCTATAGGAGAATCAAGGCTTCTTCTTATGATAGACAACTGCCTACCTTCGCTAATTTTTCTATTCATTTTAAGTAACTCATTACCTAAATAACTTTCTTCACCAATAATACAAATAGATAAATTAGTTTTTTTATCGGGCCAGTTAATCATTTTTATTATTTGATAAATCATCGCCGCTTTTACTTTTGCTTCTTGTATTTTAGGTGCAAAATTAGTAGATGCAGCAAAGCTTTTGATTATAATAAATAATAATAAAAACATACAAAATACTTTTAAAATAGTTTGTTTTATTATAGAAGTTTTCATGCTGATAATACCCTTACCTTATTAATAATAATATCTTAAATTTAATAACCAAGAGCAGCCTACTTTATATGGGGCTAACCCACTAAACTCATCTTTAAATTCATAGTGAGATGCAGTAAATAAGTCTTTACCAATAAACTCTATATTCAAACTATCTGCGAAGGTTTTACTAATTCTAAAATCAAATGCGTATCTAGCATCAATACCAGCATTTTTTATTTTATCTATGTATCTTGCTTGTACATCTAACTCCCAATCTTTAGGTAATTGTAAGCGAGACATTAAAGTCGCAGCATGTTTAGCACTAATTGCTTCTAAAATATCTGAATTACCTTCCATAAATAAAATATCAGATATTTCTGTAGTTGTTATTCCTAGCTTATCTTTGTCTACAAGTTTAATATTACCCTTAGCGTTAATATTAAAATAACTATAAGATAGCTGTAATTTCCAAATATCAGTTGGAGCCCAATCTAAGGTAATTTCTGTTCCAAAAGCATCTGCTTTAATTTTATTATCTAGAGTTGTTATCGCTTCGATAATATAGTTACCATTTCTTTGTCCGCGATGATATAAATAAAATGGCTGAATTTTACCACCATATTCTTGCTTAGTTTCCAAATTTGCCAGTTCTGATTGATGCAAAGGCTCATTTGAATTAACATATGCTAACAAATCTGAATATCTATTAAAAAAAGCAGAAGCAACGATACTAAAATTTTCAGTTAAAAAAGCTTTATACCCTGTTTCAAATGATAATAGCTTTTCTGATTTTAAATCTGGGTTACCAGTAACAACCATTAACGATAATTCATCTACACCTTTAAATAAATCATACATTTTATCTTTACTTATCTGGATCATATCACGAGATGTAGCATATTTTTCGCTAATACCTTGCACTTTTACTGCTCTTGATACCGACCCCCAAAAAGTAGAATTATCTGTTAATTTATAGGAAAATCTAGCATTTGGTTGAATTTCAATATCTTTGGTATTGTATTCGAGTCTGGAGCTTACAATAAAGTTAAATTTATCTGTTATATCTATACTGTCTTGCACATAAGCACTAAATAAATGCCTAACAATAGGGTTTTGCTTTACTGTTATATATGCCATGTTAGCTAATTTATAATTAGATAACTGATATCCAGCACCCCAAATAACATGATGTTTACCATAAGGAGCGATATCGTATTGTATTTCTATATCTGCTGTAGTTGCTTCTTGATTAACTCTCAAATCATCATCATTTAAGTAATCTAGGTAGGCTTTTACTAAAACATTATTACCATTTTGAAAATATTCTTTATATGATCCTATTAAGTAACCACCTTGCATATCTCGGTTTTTATCCGTAACATCCATTTGTTTTAAATCATCATTATATATAGTAATAGGGGTGTGAGTTCTACCTTGAAATACATTAGAATTTAGCGTGAATTTTCTATTTCCTGCATCACGATCTAAACGTAGACCAACTCTATTTATATACCAATTATCTACATTAAAATTATTATTTTCGTCTATTGAACCGCCTCTTTCAAAACCTTTAGCATATATTCGATAAAAAGTATCATTTTCAAATTTACCGCCATGTCGGTATTGCACAGTTGCTTTGTTATCAGACCCAAAACTAAATGAAGCAAAATCTCCTTGAGTGTCTATTGCCGATTTAGTAATTATATTAATAACGCCATTAACAGCATTTGCTCCCCAAAGTACCGCACCTGGGCCTCTGATAACCTCTATTCTTGCTATATCTTCTAATACATAATCTTGTATACTCCAGTTAACTCCTGAAAATAACTGCGAATATACACTTTTGCCATCTATTAAAACTAATAGTTTATTAGCAAACACATAGTTAAATCCACGAGCACTAACAGACCAAGTATCTGAATTTATCTTATATACTTGCATTCCTGGTACTACTTTTAAAGCTTCAGCAATTGATGTGGCACCATTACGCTTGATATCATCTTCAGTAATCACATATACAGATGCAGCTGTCTCCATAACACTTTGCTTGGTTCTAGATACCGATGTTACATCTGGTATTTCTATCTCCATCAATTTTTCTAAACTTAATTCAAATAAATCTTCATCAGCCGTATCATTACTTGCAGCAACTACATGCGTAGATAATAATAGTGATGCAATTAAGATATATGGTGTTTTTGCTAGCATCTTTTTCGTTCCAATGAATTAAAGAGGCTATTACATATTATTGAATATGTAGATTTTATCTACAAGTTATAATAATAAGTAATATATGGCACTTATAGCTATGTTCTTCGACATATTCAAATTGAGACTTTAAATACATTGGGATTGATTTTTTAGTGTCTTTATCCATATACGTTAAAAAATGCAAAGCTTTAAATCTTCATAGATTAAAATTAAATGAAAACTTTTATCCTGTTGTACTATACTGTAACGAGTAAGGGGAAATTAATGTATTAAAGGGATGTAATTATGACTACTCCTAAGATTGATAGTAAATTAACAAACCGTAGTTTGATTAATACACAGCAAGACACTCCAACACAAAAAGAGCCCAAAAAAAGTGCTGTATCACAACTGATCTCGAATATTTTTAATAGTATCAAAAATTGGTTTGATTCCACATTTTCTTCCATATTAAAAACCAAAGTAACAAATATTGTTTCTGAGACAAACGAGAATCAATCTATAGCTGAGTTATCTGACTTAATGGGAGATATAGCACAAAATGCTCCTGAAAAATTAGAAGAAGTACATATGCATTTTGATGAAACCCAAGGAGAGTTAAGTGTTATTTTTGGTGATAGTGACCCTATAACTTATAAACCCGAAACAAAAAAAGAGTCTCAAGCTTTTAAAAGGACGGGGGACTTATCTACGTCCTCTTACTCTACCTTTCAAGAGCTTCTTGATTCTTATCGAGAATCAATGGGAAAAGATTATAACCGTGCAGGTTCAGGTGTAAAAATATTTAACGGTAACGAAGTTTATGATACAAACAAACAAACTGATAATATTTTTGAAAAATTAAAGGCAGTAGACAAAGGGAAAAGAAAAGAATTTATAGATGCTGAATCACAGTTAATAGTAGATCATGTATTGGAAATATATGACTCGCATCTACCAGGAGAAAATAGCTCTAGAGCAATATTAGAAGGAATATCTTCCCAAGCTGGTTATGCAGATGTTCTACCTCTAATACTAGATGAAATAGCTAAAAAAGATACAGCCCAAATATTCCCACACATAGAAGAAAGATCTATAAATATATATCAAATATCTCAAGAATCTTTTTTTCTAGATCTAACTTTAGCTTCAAATAATCGGAATACAGAAACAGAGGAAATTATACCAACATCCCATAGATTCCAACTGTTGATATCTCCATCTAGTTTTCATGTAGTTGGAAAACAGCATGATTTATCAAATTTTCCAGAACAGGTAATACCTATTGACCATGTATAACAACGCTAATTTAAATAAGTTGAGATTTATTTTCTAGTATCTTTGTCTTCAGAGTTAAAAAATGTAAAACTTGACATCTTCGTAAATTAAAATTGAATGAAAACTTTAATCCTTTGTACTACATTATAATTAGCAAGAAGAAGTTAATACTGTAAAGGGATGTAATTATGTCTGAGCCTAAGATTGATAGTAAATTAACAAACCGTAGTTTGATTGATAAACAACAAGACCCTACAACGCAAGAAACACCCAAAAAAAACCCTATATCACAACTGATATCGAACATTTTTAACAGTATCAAGAATTGGTTTGAGTCTATATTTTATCCTATATTAAAAACTAAAGTAACAAATATTGTTTCTGAAACAGATGAGGATCAGTCTATAGCTGAGTTATCTGACTTAATAGAAGATATAGCACAAAATGCTCCTGAAAAATTAGCAGAAATACATATGCATTTTGATGAAACCCAAGGAGAATTAAGTGTCAATTTTGGTAACAGTGAACCAATAACCTATAATCCAGAAACAAAAAAAGAGCATCAGGCTTTTAAAAATATAGGGGATTTGTCTAAGTCTCGATATTCTACCTTTAAAGACCTTCTTAATTCTTATCGAGAATCAATGACAAGAGATTATAGGCGTCCTGGTTCAGGTGTAAAGATATTTAATGGCAACGAAGTTTATGATATAAATGCACAGTCTAATAATATCCTTGAAAAATTAAAGGCGATAAAAAAAACAGAACAAGAGGTATTTTTAAACACTGAATCTCAATCAATAGTAGATCATACACTGGAAATATATGACTCTCACCTACCAGGAGAAAATATATCTAGAGCAATATTAGAAGGGCTATCTTCCCAACCTGGTTTTTCAGATCTTATACCTTTGTTGATGGATGAAATACCTAAAAGCAACGAAGGGGATTTACTATATGCGCCACCAGAAAAAAATGAACGTATTGTAAATATATATAAAATATCTCAAGAATCTTTTTTTGTAGATGTAACAATAAACTCATTGAATCGAAATATGGAAACAACAGAAACTATACCATCATCCCATAGATTTCAACTGTTAATATCGCCATCTAGTTTTCATGTTGTTGGCAAACAGCATGATATATCTCAATTTCCGGAACAGGTAACATCCAATTAAACACTGCTAATTTAAAGTTATATATTATTTTTTGCTTTAGATACTTAATAAAAAATATGGTAATGGCTCTAAACTGTGTGAATGGTATGATTTTTTAAAAGTGAAATAATATCAAATCAGGTTTAAGCTACTACAATTTAATGCAACTTAGTTATCCTAACGCCTAATCTATTATCAATTTCTACAAGCTCACTATCCGCAATATATTTGCCATTAACTATAACTTTTACAGGATTATCAGTAGGTACATTTAAATCAAAAACATGCCCTATAGAAATTTTACTTAGCTCTGATATATTTATTTGCTGTTGCCCTACTTCAAATATTACATTCAGCTCAATATCATTTTCGTTGATTTCAGTCTGTTCATTACTAAAATTTTCAGTATGTGAGTTTGCATCCATTGGTTTTACCCTGCTTTTTATGGTTAATTTATTATTTAACATTTCTCCTACAAATAGCACATATTCATTTATACGAATAAAACATTGATTTTTTTTAGGAGACCGCTGTATGAAGATAATATCTTCCAATTCTAATTCATTAATTTCTAGCTTTGTTAACCTGCTACTACCAGCTTCTATACCTACAAAATAAGGAATATTTAAGTTATTTTTCTCTACTTTTTTAGGTAAAATTTTAAGTAATCCTATTACATCAGTTGATAAATTCGCATACAAACTAGTTTGAAAATTATCAGATGAAATGTTTATCGATATATTTGCACTGTTGCTCATTTTATCTGGCTGAGAAATTTTATTAAATATTATATTTGTACCTATCATAGAATTTAGCGTATTTATAATAGGATACATACCTTTAGAAATAACAGCTGATTTTAAGTCTATGGGGAGATTCATTACTGCATCAATCTCAAACTCATTTGGTATTATCTGTTGTAAAAAATCTTTTGGGATATTAAATATTATTTCTGTATTATTTATTGTATATATTAACCCCATAATGCAAGTCTTGACTTTATCAGTGCATAAATTCAATTTAATGTTCCATGGCGAAGAATCTATGCTGATTGTCGTATAACATACCCTAGTTGTAAATAGCTTATTTATCTCTACATATTGTTTAGATATTTTAGGAAATTTAATAGGTGTTATAGGCGAGTTATTACTCTTTGTTGTCATCATCTAATTGCTCTTCACTAAGATATTGATTTCTTGATCTGCCTTGATTTTGCTCTTGCGATAAATTGATATTAACTTGAATTTTATCACCTGAAAATTTTTCTGATAATATCTTTTGTAAACTATTTTCATTGTTTACTAGTAACGCTTTACTTTGCTCTGCATTGGTATTGAAAGAAATAATTAGCTCTGACTTTGTTCTTTGTATTTGGATCTCAGTGTTAGGTAATATATCATTTTTCAGTGATATTCTAACTTCTGAACCCGCTAAATTACTTTTTGATGTAATAGCTGTTGTGTGAATTTTATCGGCTAATTTCTCTAACAAAGCATTTAAATCTGAATGCGTATTATTAATGACTGTAGAATTATTAACTGATAATGAACTGGTATTGTTAACGCTAAAATTATGCTGTACCCCAGCATGTTTTTCATCGTTGATAATTTTACTATTGTATGTATCTGCTATAGAATCATTTTGTTTATGGTTCTTTTCTTCCAAATTTTTTAGCATATCACTAGAATTTTTATCTTTATAATCTTTTTTATTTTTTGCTATTTGATTAGATAACATCGTTATACTATCTTCTACAGCTTTTTTACCATGTTTAACCATCTGGTGATAATTTTCTGTAGGCTTTTTATTCTTTTTTGTTGCAACCTTATTAGAAAATAATTTCGCATTTTCTTCGGTAGCTTTTTGATCATGTGTTTTTGGTGATGTCGGTTTTAATTCTTGCGGATGCTGACCTGAGCTGTTGTTTATTCTATTATCCATGATAGTTTAAGCCTATTTTCCTATGTTATTGTAAAATTCTTCAGTTTCAAGTTCCTCTCGAAGCTTTTTCTCTTTCAGCTCTTCTTCATTAACAATTTCGTTTATTTCTTTAAATTTTTCTACTGCTTTGAAGGCTGTATCATAACTTTCTTGAGCTTGCTGCAATGACTCTTCAGCTTCTTGCAATTTTTTTTTAGCTATATTAATCTCTTCTAATATTTTTACGTCTTTTTCTCTTAACTTTGCAATCTTATGCTTTGTTTCATCAATTTTTTTTTGCTTTATATTTTTATTTAAAATACTATCGTAAATATTAGTTTCTTCTTGAATACGCCAGTTTTTATATTTTTTTAACTCTCCTTTTTTTTCCTCTACTTGTGATTTTTTTTTTGCTACATCTTGTTTGCATTTTTTTAATATATCAATAGCTTTTTTTTCTTTATCTTGCTTTATAAATAATATATCTTGAATCATTTACTAGATTCCTGCTAAATGATATAACTCTTTTTTAGTACTTTCATAATCAGTTATACTGTTTATCGGTTGTTTTAAAAAGCTATTAATTTTATCTATTTTGTTTAATGCTTCATCTGCTAAACGGTCAGATCCTTGCTTATACTCTCCTACCCTTACAAGTAATTTTATTTCGTCATATTTTGCTAACAAGGTTCGTATTTTAGCTGCACATTCTAAGTGCTTTTTATCAACTATTGCATTCATAACACGACTAGTACTTTGTAAAATATCGATTGCAGGATAATGGTTAGCAGCTGCTAAACTTCTAGATAGTATTATATGGCCATCTAGAATAGACCTAGTTTCATCTGCAACAGGTTCTGTCATATCATCGCCTTCAACTAAAACAGTATAGAGTGCTGTTATTGAACCTTCATTAGACATCCCTGTACGCTCCATAAGTTTTGGTAGTGTTGCAAATACAGACGGTGGAAAACCTCTTCTTGTTGGAGGCTCACCAGCAGCAAGACCTATTTCACGTTGAGCACGAGCGAATCTGGTAACAGAATCCATTAATAATAATACCCTTTTACCCTTATCTCTAAAATACTCAGCAACTGCGGTTGCGGTAAAAGCAGCTTTAGTTCTCTCCATAGATGATTTATCTGATGTAGCAACTACTACAACAGCTCTTTTTAACCCTTCTTTTCCTATATCGCGTTCAATAAATTCTCTTAATTCTCTACCACGTTCACCAATAAGGGCTAACACAATAATATCTAGTTTTGCTCCTTTTACCAACATAGAAAGCAACGAACTCTTACCTCCACCAGCAGCAGCAAAAATACCCATACGCTGACCTTCACCGCATGTTAATAATGAATCTATAGATTGTACTCCTAATGGCATAGGCGTATCTATAATTCGACGTAGCATAGGATCTGGAGCTGGTGCATATACTGGATAATAGGCTTCAGGTTCGTGCTTAAGAGCTTCTTTATTTAATGGTTCGCCCATACCGTCTAATACTTGCCCGAGTAAATGGTTACCAACACCAACATGATGAACTTTTCCTGTCGGCACAACTTCAGTGTTAGATGATAGCCCAATAATTTCGTTTAAAGAAGATAAAATAGTCTCTTCTCCCTGAAAACCAACTACTTCTGCATAATTAACTTCATTCCTATTAGGCGATATTAGCTTACATAGCTCACCTATTTTAACTCCAGGAACAGCTGCTTTAATTATCATGCCTTTTATTTCAGTTACTCGACCTCTAACATCTATCAATCTATCACTTTCTACCACACTTTGTAATGATTTAGTCATATATTTAAATGCATTTGTCAATTTAAGTTTCTCCATGGTTATATTTTTTATTTTACAAGTAGAATATAGGATATGTTTTTTAATTCTTTAATTACTTCCAGTTGCTTTTCTTTATTTTTATAATTAGGTTGTTCTTTGAAAAGGTTAATCTTTGCAAAATATACACCCTATAAGTAAAATATTTTTAGCATAAGGTGTATATTTTTTAAAGGCTTGAGACGGCCTTCTAAGAAAGGTTTTCTATCTTCGATAAACTTGCACTAGTTCCTTTAAATACCAGAGTATCTCCTTTAAGTATTATTGTCTTTGCATGTATAGGAACTAAGCGAGTACCCCGGCGTACTTGTACTATTGTTATCTCATATTTTGCAAAATCACACTCAGCTATACTTTTACCTACAAACTTACAACTTTCATTAATAGTTACAGCTTTACGATGATCATCTGTACTAGCCTCAACCATAAAATCATTTAGGCTAGGATAAAACCCACCAAAAACTTCATAGCCTTTTTCTCTAGCTTCATTAATACGTTGCAAAACAATTGCCGGCTCTACTCCTAACATTAATAACGCTTGTTTTACAATTACAAGACTAGATTCAAGAACTTCTGGTATGACTACATTAGCCCCTGCTGCTTGTATTTGCTTTGTCATTTTATCACTACGAACCCTAACTAATATAGAAATTAAGGGATATTTAGTACGAATGACTTTTACTATTTCAATTGCGGTTTCAGAACAGTCGACGCAGACAACTACCTGATAGGCTCTATCGATACCAACCGCCTGTAGAATTTCTAAGTTACGACAATCACCAAAAAAAACTGGATCTTTAGCAAGACTAGCTTCTCTTACGTGCATAGGATCATCATCAACAGCAATATATGGTTTATTCTCTTGTACTAAGAATCTAGATATGATTTGCCCTACCCGACCATAACCACATATTAATGTATGATGTTGCATTTCTGAGGCTTTTCTGTTTATTTCTTCTGTATCTTGTTTTTCTAATATATCATCTTTCGCTTTATTAGAAGATAATAGTGAATAAATATTCTTTTTATTACGTATTAAAATAGGAGAAACAATCATTGATATCAATGTTACTGCAATTATAATAGATGGTAAGTCATCATTGCTATTATATTGTGTAAACACTGCAATAAGAGCAAAACAAAATTCTCCACCTTGAGCTAAAGAGATACCAGCTTTAAACGAATTTTTTTTGGTCTCTGTTAGCAATCTAGATATAACATATAAAATACTAAATTTTAAAATAATAAGAGAAACACTAGATATTAATATAGCTATTAAATGTTGTTTTAATATTTCATAATCTAACATTAAACCTACTGAAACAAAAAACAAACCTAATAATACATCACGAAACGGCTTAATATCTGCTTCTACCTGATGCCGGTACTTACTTTCTGCCATCATCATACCAGCTACAAAACCCCCAAGAGCCATTGATAAACCTAGTGTGTGAGATATCCAAGCGGCTATTAGGGCAACAACTAAAGCCATTAAAACAAACAATTCTTCAGATCGTGCGGTTGCGATTTCATGAAATATTTTTGGCAAAATCCACTTACCAATAGCAAGCATTCCTATAACAAAAATAGTACCTTTCAATAATGCGTAAATCATAGAAAATGCAAAAGACTGTCCCGTGCCTCCCGCTAGAGTTGGTACCATTATTAAAAATAAAACAGCCGCTATATCTTGAAATAATAAAACACTTATTGAAATTTGGCCATATCGTGAACGGGTTTCATTGCTTTGCGTTAACTCCTTAGAAACTATAGCTGTAGAAGATAAAGATAAAGCAGATGCAAAAATTAATGATACTGTGTTATCAAAGTGAAATAATGATAAAATTCCGAATATTATTAATACTGAGGAGGCAACTTGTAAACCACCTATACCAAAAACTTCTCTTTTCATTGCTACCATAGTTTTTAAAGAAAACTCTAAGCCTAAAGTAAATAATAAAAACACTACTCCAATTTCTGCCAATAGAGTCATATCAAAATCTTGACTTATAATGCCAAAAGTATTTGCACTAAGAGTAATTCCAACAAATAAGTATCCCAATATCTCTGGAATTTGAAACCTCTTAAAAAAGGCAATCACGATAACAGATAAAGAAAATATTAAAATTAATTGATTAAAAAAAGTAAAATCCATAGGTCTCAAGCATAATAAAGTAAAGTTATAATTAATAGTTAATAATAATTATATGTTTTGCTGAATAACATTAGAACAATTATTGTATTTATTTTTATCAACAAAATAAAGTTTACAATTCAACAAAACCTTATTATATTCTAATTTAAGAAATAAGTAAATATAAGTATATACATCAATAAGATGATATATACACCTAATAGATAATTTCATCTATTAGGTGTATATATATCATATCTGCAAGTTTTACCTATTATTTGATAACTAGGTTTTTTATTATTAAAAAAATCAGCTTTTGCTGGACGCTTTACAATAACTCTATATTTAGTTAATTTAAGAGCCGGATCAAGTAATTCTTCTGCATCAGTCGCTTCTCCATGCAATAGTTGCAAAATTTGCATTTCTTTTTTTACTAAAGCGGATTTATTTTTTTTGGGAAACATTGGATCTAAATAAATAATATCTGGTTGCAATGCAGAGTTTCCAGCACCAACTAATTTGCTAAGTCGTTGCATAAAAAGTACAGAATTTTGCGATCGTAATAGTCTAACATTATTAATTATGTTTTTAGTTTCTATATGTTCTCTTGCTCTAAGCATTCCATCTTTTAATAATGCATGTAAAATTTTACAGCGCTCTAACATAAAAACTTTTAATCCTAACTTAGCAAAAATCATAGCATCTTTTCCTAGCCCTGCTGTAGCATCTAAAACATGCAGGGGTCGTTTAATATTAGATATTTTAGTTGCCTTTGCTAGTGGATGTGAATTATTAATAGTAAATTTTAAACTATGCAATAATTTTCCACTATTAAAATCTACACAAATATTGGCTTTAGGATTGCTTTTATTATAAATAGATAGCTTATTGTTTATATAATCAATAGCTAGACTAGCATCTAAATTATCGATTATTTTATGCAAATTAAAAGTTATGTTTTGTTTTTGATCGGTATTATTACTATTTTTCATTTATAACATGCTTTCAATAGTATCTATAATTTTTTTTGCAATATCTATATTAAAAATAGAGCTTAGCTCACGAATGCCAGTCGGTGATGTTATATTAACCTCGGTTAAAAAATCTCCTATAACATCTATTCCAGCCAATAAGATTCCTTGTTGTTTTAAAAAAGGTGCTATTTGCTCAACAATACGAAAATCTTGTGCTGTTAATTTTTGGCCCTTTCCTGTTGCTCCTGCCGCTAAATTACCACGAAATTCTCCTGATTTTGGAATACGTGCTAGAGCATAAGGAATTGGCTCACCATTTACCATAATTATACGTTTATCACCTGAAGTTATTTCTGGGATAAACTTTTGTGCCATAATTTGCTGCTGATAATTTTTAGTGATGGTTTCGATAATTACATTGATATTAGGGTCATGGTGTGTAACTTTAAAAATAGAAGCTCCTCCCATTCCATCTAAAGGCTTCAATACAGCTTGCTTATGCTGCTCAATAAAAGCGACTATTTCGTCTTTATCCATTGCAATTAATGTAGGTGGGATACAATCTGAAAACTCAGTAGCTACTATTTTTTCATTAAAGCTATGCAGGCTAGTTGGATTATTAACTACTAACACACCTTGTTGCTGTAGTTTTTCTAATAGATAAGTTGTGTATAAAAAAGTGGCATCTACCGGAGGGTCTTTACGCATTAAAATAACATTTAATTCGTTTAGTTTAATTTTTTGTTCTTCAACTACTGAGTATTTTAACGTGCTACTATTGAATTTAACTAATTTTGCTTTACCAAAAACTTGACCTTGAAAAAAAATATCATGTTGCTCTAAATACCAAACCTCCCAGTTTCTTTGCTGGGCAGCTAGCATTAAAGCTAAAGATGTATCTTTGTATAAATTTATATTGTCGATGGAATCCATGACAATGCCTAATTTTATCGTCATATTGCTTAACCAGTATTTAATTACTACTATAAAATTTAAAAGTATTTCATTTTAGCAGTAATTTAATGATAAAACAAAAGACGATAATATTAATAGTTTATCTCTTAGTCGATATATTGAATATTATTATCATCTATTCTATAAAATAGACTTATATCATAAGGTTGGCCAGCATGGTCACGACCATTTGGGTTTGTAGTATAGGCGGTTAGAAGATAATAATATTCATATATTTCTCCTTTATAAAAAACCTTTTGTTCTATTTCTTCTACCGGAGTGCAAGATATGGGTCCAATATTTGTTTTATCTATATTTACTATCTGATCATAGCACTGCATATCTTCATAATCAGGAATTCGAAATTTAGTGTTAACTTCAATTATATTCATGTAATCGTTATATTTATTAACAAAATAACTCCTTAAATCCGCCAAAAAAGGTGCTGAACAAGCAACAATAAGATATAATAGGGTTAATAGATAGGTATATTCCATATACATATCATCAGTATGCTTACTAACCTCTCCCCCTCCTAAACTTGTAATTATTTGCGCTGGATAATTATTACAATCTTTTAAGAATATCTTCTTGCTTATATTGCTATTTCTAGCATCAGATTCACTGATGTAAGCGAAAATACTATTACAAACAGCACCACCTAACAAGGATAAGAATGCTCCCACTCCGCAGGCCTTTACTGTTCTGTGTGCAAAACAATAACGATTAGCTTTTTTTTGTATTGCAGCTATTTCTTTTTGACTTCTAGGTATAGCGTTAAGCCAAACACCATTTACTTCTGGCATATTTACATCCTGTTACTATTACTTAATCCATATTTTTTAAAATCCTAACCTTTTAAACTAGATTAGAGTAGTAATTTAATGATAAAACAAAAGGCAATAATATTAGTACGTTATCTATCGTATATTAGTTGGTATATTGAATATTATTATCATCTATTCTATAAAATTGACTTATATCATAAGGCTGACCAGTATGGTCACGACCATTTGGATTTGTAGTATAGGCGGTTAGAAGATAATAATATTCATATACTTCTCCTCTATAAAAAACCTTTTGTTCTATTTCTTCTACCGGAGTGCAAGATATGGGTCCAACATTTGTTTTATCTATATGTGCTATCTGATCATAGCACTGCATATCCTCATAATCAGGAACTCGCAATTTGTTGCTAGCTACAATTATATCTATACAATCATTATGTTTATTAATATAACTATTCCGCAACTTCATTAATTCATTGCCTAATAAACCCGAAAACATACCAAGTGATAATACTGCTAAAAAGCTACGCCCTAGATATTTTATAAAACTATCTACTTCGATATCTCCTCCACCTAGATATGTCATTATGTCCCCTGAAGTGCTATTACTATCTTTTAAAAGTAGTATACTTCTTTCATCAAGAGAACGAAAAATAGGAAACATTTCTTTGTTTATACTGTATACGACACCAGCAATAACACCAGAGCCTATAAGCACTTTTTGGTTCAAAGATATACAAACATCTACTGCTCTGCATGCATAAGAATAATACGCAGCTTTTTTTTGTATTGCAGCTATTTCTTTTTGACTTCTAGGTATAGCGTTAGGTATAGCGTTAAGCCAAACACCATTTACCTCTGGCATATTTACATCCTTTTAATATTATTTAATCCATATTTTTTAAAACCCTAGCCTTTTAAACTAGATTGGAGTAGCAATTGTACACCAAATTACTGTTTATAACAACTATAAAACTATCAGCATGCTTTTTCATGATTTTTATTTTATGCTTTCATAATTTTTCCTGCGCTCTCTTATAGATGTAATGAAAGCATTTGCTATAAAAAGAGTAGCAAAAAATACAATACAACCTGCAAGAGATCCACCTATAATATACACATTATTATAAGATTTAGAGTTGTTATCTAGCGGAGGGGTAGGAGGATTAAAAGTATATGTAGGGAATATCGGTGGGGTCATAGGAGTAGTAGGAGCGAAGGTCGGAGGAGTAGGGTAAGTAACAGGCATAGCACATATTATATTTGAATTTAAACTATTGCAAAAAAGTAAATATATCAAAAAGATTAAATTGCTCATACAATCACCCTATTAAAATTATTATTAAGTAAAATGGCTTATACAACAAAATACATGATATATAATTACTTTTAACAACTCAATATTTTAAAATTTACTTAAAGAAAAAGAATAATTTTAAATAACACTAATGATTACAAAACAACTATTTTATATATTTAAGGTAACCCTGTTTTATAAAAAAGAATAGTTATATTCTAGTAGAATACAAACATACATCTTTTACCTAAAAATGTATATACATGGCTGTTAAAAATATAGGTTTTCAAAAAGTGATTATAAGTTTTTAGCCAAGGCAGTGTTCTATCTAGAATTAGATCTTTTTCTTTAGGCCTGAAACCTAGCATTTCCAACTGCCACGTGTATATTAATTGCCACTCAAACTTTAAGCTATAAAAGTTCTATAAGTTTTGTTAGATAATTTATATCGCTATAAGCTGCAATAGATAACTTCTCTTTTCCATTAGCGTATAAAATTTTTACTGCACTTTTAAATCCTAAATCAATTGCTAGATGAAAAGGATTTTGCCCTCTCTTGTTTGCAAGACAAACATCAGCACCTCTAGTTAGTAATAATTTTATAGCATCTTCACTACCAAACATAACCGCGAAATGTAAAGGAGTATCATCATTGTTATCTTTAAAATTCACATCACTTCCAGCAGTTATTAATAATTCAATTGCTTTAATATTATTAGCCTTAATTGCATAGATTAGAGGCGTATAACCCTTCTTATCTGTTACATTAACTGTCGCACAATAATTCAATAACAATTCAACAAGTTTTATGTCTTGTGTAGCTTGTGATGCATAGTGAATAACCGCCATGCCTGCATTGTTTGTGATATCTCTATTTATTGCTTCCAGTAATAAAATTTTAATTATATTTTCATTTCGATTTAAAATTGCGTGATGCAACGCTGTGTTGCCTTCAGCATCTTGTTGATCAAGATCTATTTGCATTGTTTTTTCTTTAAATAGCGCTATTAATTTTTTCAATACATTACATAAATCATGCTTTATTACTAAATTAATTAATTTATACTGAGGATTTAAAGCTACAATTTGCTTTAAAACATCAGTTATTATATCCGCTGTTTCCTTGTTACATTCTATAATTTCAGCTTCAATTATTTTAAGCACAACGGCTAAATCACTTATCTTATTACTATTTTGAAGAAAAACATTTACCTTTGCATCTAATAAAGCTTGAATAATCTGAAAGTCTTTATTTTTAGTTGCATAAAACAAAGCAGTGTTTCCTAAACAATCTTGTGCATTAATATTAACTTGTCTTTTTATTAACAGCTTAATAGTTTCACAGCTTTCTATTGTTCTTTCTTTGCAATCAGCAACATGATGCAGGGCTGTTTTACCATTTTTATCGATAGCATTAACATCAGCCTTATGAGCTAATAACACTTCAACCGCATCTAAGCTATTGTTTTGAACTGCAACATGAAGTGGATAACAACCTTGATCATCTGTATTTATAGGATCAAATTTAAACTCATCAGAATATTTAGAAAAATTGCTGTATAGCCAAGTTAATAGTGCTTTTAAATTATGAGTAATGGCTATGTAAGCAACTGTTGTGGTATGGTGGTATAGCTCTTCCCATTTTTTATTTATATTGTTTAGGCATGCTAATACAGTTTGATTAATAATGCTATCTTCAATATTTTCAGACAACTTAGGAGAAGTTTTTTCTATTTGTTCATTTAACTCAAATAGAATAAGTTCTAAATAACTATAGTCTTTTCTATTTATAAGAAAAATATTAGCTCCTAAATTTAACAATCTATTAACAAAAGAAAAATTTTTATTTTTTATAGCATAATATAAAGGTGTGTTTTTTTTGTCATCAATTATATCTACATTTAGCCCATAAGATACTAGATCTTCTAGCGATTTTACCTCTTGATAACGAGGACTTTTTGCTAAGAAATGAAAGATAGTAGACTTAGAATTATCTACTGCGTTTCTATCAGCATTTTGACTGATTAAATAATAAATTGCTGCTATATTTGTAAATATATATGCGTAATGCAAAGGAGTTTTACCGGTATCATCTGCTATTTCAATATTTGCGTTGTTTTTTATTAGCAACTCTATTATATCTATACAATTATCAGCTTTTTGCTGAATAGCTAGGTGTATTGGGGCGCATCCTTTATCATCTTGTTGATTAATATTATCTTTACAAATTAATAGCTTTATTACCTCTATATTTTCAGCGCCTATTGCATAATGCAATGGAGTATAATTATTTTTACCTTTAAGAGTAAGATCAGCACCGTTTTGCACTAGCTCATAAACAAACTCTTTATTTCCTGATTGTATAGCAAGGGTTAAAGCACTATGATAATCATCTTTTAATTTATTTACATCTGCATTGCATGCAAGTAAAATTTTTATTATCTCGATATCTGCATTGTTTTTAATTGCTAGCGTAAGCGGAGTATCTCCGTCAGCATTTACTTCATTTATATTAGCACCATTCTTATAAAATATTGTTATTGCTTCTTCATTATTTGCTAATACCGCAAGATGACAACCAGTATTATTATTGTTGCCTACTCTAGCGTTGACACCATATTTACCATTTTTTAAAGCCCCTTGGATAACTTCGTTGTCATGGGATTTTATTGCTTCTTTTACAATTTGATGATCAGACAAGACTCTAATATTTCGGGGCTGTCTTTGTTCTGTTATCTCTCTAGCAAGATACTCAGGTGATTCATCACAAAATTTTACCATTTTTTTTGTTTTTTCTTTTGTAGCATTATGTTGAGAAACATTAATACTACTAGAAAAATCTGTTGCGTCTATTGAATGCATATATACCTTATAAAACTATAATATGATAATTATATTAAAAAAATATAGACATCATCTAGAAATAATGGTTCAGATATAATTCATTTTTTTTATTAAGCATTATTTAACTATACTTTTTAACTGTAGGTAATGGATATATCAATCTACATCACTAAGTATTATCCATATTTAAAAGCATATATACACGTGGCAGTTGGAAATGCAAGTTTTCAGCAAGTGATTATAAGTTTT
>CAKMZJ010000002.1:0-25746 GCA_929200395.1 Candidatus Gorgonimonas eunicellae
CCCTCACACCCTCATAAAAATTAACTTTGAAATATTTAGGCAGTATCCACACGTATAGGCTGCTTATCTATTACTGCATATCCTATTACTATAGGGGTAAAACCTTCTTGCTTAACAAAGTCTTGCAAGTTTTTTGTTTTAGGTAATTCATAGTTATTACTGTCATTGTGTATTGTCACTTGGCTGCTTTCATCTATACTGCAGGCGATATAATGTCCTGCTGTAATTGCAAAACCTTGATGAGCCACGCAAGATATAGCTTTAGCTGTTACTTTATACATTTGGCTATCACTGCGGTTTAATACATTAAACGTTATATATGGATAATGCTCATCAAATAATTGATTTAACCTTTCATTGTTTTTTATAATACTATTGTGAGCCGTAGCTGCTTGTAAATTTATTGTAACAGTCTTCAGTTGTTCTATATTAGCTGTAAATTCTTTTGTATAGGCAACGTTAACCAATCTTTTCTTGCTATCTATATCATTCGAGAACAGGAAATCAGTTATTTTTTGTTTTTCTTCTTTAGAAAAATCACTTGTATTGCTATCATCAGATAACATCCTTATTAAATCGTCTTTATTTGTGTCAGATTCCTGTAGATTTTCAGTATTAATAGCAATTAAATTGCTTCTATATTCGTCTACCTTATTTCTTTTTATTGCTTTAGGTTTGTCGGTATCAGCAAAACCAATTCTATTTAGTACATCTTTATTTAGGTAACGTTCCTCAAGATCGATCTCTCCTAAAGAATTAGAATCATTATTAAGATCCATAAAATCTTTAAAATTCGCAATAAACTCATCAGCTGAACATTGTTTAACTGATGCAAGATTTAACTTCATAATATTTTTGCTTTCGTCATCTGGACTTTGTGTAACTGTATATTGTATATCTTCAATTAAACCCTGTATATTTTTAATTGCGGGAATATTTTTATTATTCGATACAACATCTTTACCATAGATAAATAAATTCATTAAAAAATCTTCAACTTCCTTAGACGCATCTTCTTGTGTCTCAAGTTTATTAAACAATAATAATATTGATGTATATAGTTGTTTTTCTTGCAGGCCAATATGTGGGTTTTTAAGTCGTTCATCTGCTTTTTCTTTTATCGCATCTTTATATAATACATATAATGCTTTAATAGATGAATTTAGCCAACAGGTACTACCGTAATTTTTTAATGCAGAGGTGCTTATATTAACAGTATGAGTTAATTTTTTAGTAGAGTATTGTGAGCTTATAATCTCGTCATCGGTTATAGTTTCTATAGAATCAGCATGCACACCATCTTCTTCTAAAACATCTTGATCTGCGGCTGTTAAATTACTATCCATGTCCTGAGATTGATTACTTACAGAATCAAAATCAGTATTATTTTGTTTATCATTTTGTGCTATATCTGAAGTTATTTGCCTACTTTGCTGATTATTATTTGCGGTTAAAAATTTTTCTTGGTTATCTGCAAGCTTATTTTTATCTTGAGCTTCAATTTTTGCATCTGTTGCTTGAAATATATAGTTATACAAAGATCTAAAGCATTCAAGAATATATCTTACAATCAAGATTATTTTTGGCTTATTATATTTGATATACTTAATGGATTGAATTTCTTTATATAGCTCTCTTAGATTAATTTGTGCTTTTCTTATATGATTTACCGTTGTGCTTTTTATATCTATAGATGAATCTTGTAGCTCTTCTAGTAGTGTAAAATCTATATCTAAATCTTTTAAAATTTCATTACTCTTCGCTATAGTAATTTCTTTGGCTAAATGCTCAACTTCATCTTTTAGTTGTGATACTTGTATCTTAGCTTTATCAAAGTCTGAAGATACATTTTTTAGTATAACATCGCAACCTTTTATGATGTTATTTATAAAAGTACGTACTTGTACTGCGTTATCTAATTTAGGGTATATAAATTTATCAACTTTACGACTAGCTTTATTTTTTTCAGAGTTGTTTAGGAAATTTAACCGACTATCAAAATGCCTTTTTGATTGTTTAGGGGGCTTGCTAACGATTCTATTAGTAAAATGAGGCGTTTCGCTACCTAGTTTAGCATCTACTGTTTTACGGTCATTTTTATGATGTAGCACACTTCCATTGTTTACTTTTCTACTACTATCCATAAAAATCCTTTTGTATACCTAAATTCCACTAGAAATTATAAACGCCCCTCCAAAGACAGGTGTTGATTTTATCAATTATAGCATATTTTATACTGTTGAATGCTTTTACACAGGATAAATATAAACAAATTCTACGCTAAATAAAAATTATTCTATTAAGATTAATAATATAATATATTCAGTAGATGGAGTTTATAAAAATGATGGCAGGATACTTATTTACTAATGTCCGCTATATAGCGACAATTATCATATTAATTTTATTACTATCATTATCTAATGCTAAAAGTTTTATCCTTACAGAACAGCATCGTGCTTGGAGCTATTGGGATAATAGAGATGATAGCTCTATTAAAGTGATAGATCATTCTAAGTGGCAACAAGTCTTAAATATGTATTTATTTGTGCAACAAGATACTACTTTGTTTAATTATGACGCTATCATCGCAGATAACAATCAACATCTTGTACAAGAGTATATAGAAAAATTAGCACAAGAAAATCCTATAAAACTAAATAGTTATGAACAATTAGCGTACTGGATAAATCTATATAATGCTTTAATAGTAAACACAATACTAAGCAAATACCCTGTAGATTCAATTTTAGATATCAAACCTCATTTAAGCTTTAGCAACTGGGGCACGCTATTTTCTTTCTTCCGCTATGGACCTTGGAACAATAAATTAGTAATCATTAATGATATAGAGTTAAGTCTAAATGATATAACCCACCGTATATTATTTCCAATATGGGGTGATCGTAGAGTTCAATATTGTTTATGCAGCGGCAGCATAGGAAGCCCAGATTTATATCCCGTAGTTTTTACTGCTATAGATATGCCTAAACTATTAAACAGTGTAGCTAATAGATTTATTCAGCAAGAAAAAACCATGCAATGGATAGATGGGAAATTAGTGTTATCTAGACTATTAAAAAATTCAAATTATTTTTCTGATAAAAATGATTTATTATCTCATCTAAGAAAATATACTAATTTATCAAATAAAAGCAAGATAGATAAATTTCATGGATCTATCAGCTATCAATTTGATTGGCGCTTAAACAAATTATCTAACAAATAGTGCAAATATTCATGTCTAAAGGTGTGGTTTATCCTATAAACCCTTTCCTCTGTTTTACAACGATATTTTATATCTAAAAATATTTAATTTGAACTATATCTTATTGATCATATCTATTGTACACAGATATGAGATTTTAATATCTTTTGTGACGCAATACTTTTAAAATTTTTTAACCTTGTCACCTACAAATTTCACTTGTGAATAACGTATTTCAGCAAATCACAATGTAGAGCTACGTTATTATTTATGGAAACAGTTATATGAATCTAGCTATAAGAATTTTACGTGCTCGCAAGGATAAGCGCTTTTCCCAAAAAGAAACAGCTAGGCTTATGGGAATATCACGAAGCGCATTAGCACAATGGGAATCATCGATATGCAATCCTAGCTTAAAAAATTTAATAAAACTAGCGGAAGTACTAGAGGTATCTTTCGAATGGTTAGCAACAGGGTTAGGCGTAAAACACAAAACTATTAACAACTCTAAGGATACATATTTAGAACAAGAAATAATTAAACGTTTAATACTACTATCAACAAAGAAAAAAAATGCACTTTTAAGCATAGTTTCTAATATGCTATAAAATCTTAGAGATTATTTATGGTTTTAGGAGTTAAAAATCAATTTGCAGTTGCGTATAAGAATTAGAAGAAGTATCTATAATTTTTATACCAATACCGAGCAGTCTTACTGGTAAGAATTTATCTCCTAAAGTAGACCTTAATAATTTCAAGAAATGCTGCCAATCATCTAAATGATTTAATTCTTCAATAGCTTGAGAAATAGTATAATCAGAAAATTTTATTTTAATAAATCTTTTAGTTGGAGTGTAATTATCATCTAGTTTATTTAGTCTAACTTTTAACCTTGAATATAACTCAACTAATTTTTTTATAATATCATCAGTGTTTTGTAGATCTTGAGAGAATGTTTTTTCTACTGAAATTGATTTTCTTCTTCTATTAGGAATAACTTGTCGGTTATCTATTCCACGACACAAGTGCCATAATTTATTGCCAAATTTGCCAAATTGTTGTGTCATTGTTGTTATCGATAACTCTCTTAAATGCTGGCAAGTTGATATATTTTGCAAATGCATCTTTTTAGCTGTAACGCTACCAACACCATGTATTTTGGTTATTGGCAAGTTACATACAAACTGCTCAACATCATTTGGTTTAATCACTAGCATGCCGTTAGGCTTGTGCCAATCGCTTGCAATTTTTGCTAAAAACATATTTGGAGCTACTCCGGCAGATACCGTAAGTTTTAACTTATCAAAAATATCTTTACGAATATTTTGAGCTATTAACGTTGCACTGCCTAAACACATAGAAGAGTTGGTTACATCTAAGTAGGCTTCATCTAAAGATAATGGCTCCACCAATTTGGTATACTTATAAAATATATTTTTGCTTATAGCTGAAATTTCTTTATATCGATCATATCTAACTGGTAACAACTGTAGCTCAGGACATTGCTTTAAAGCAAAAGCACTTGGCATTGCGGAGTGAATACCGTATTTCCTAGCTTCGTAATTACAGGTTGAAATAACACCTCTTGCAGATGGCAACCCACCCACTGCGACTGGTAGCCCTAATAACCTAGGATTATCAAGAATTTCAACACTAGCAAAAAAAGCATCGAAATCTATATGTATTATTTTACGATTATCCACTTTTACTATTTATAATGCCTCAAGCTATCGAAAATTCTCCGGCTATAGGAGTTTTAATGAAATTTTTTATATCTATTAATCGGTTATAACGAGAATATAAATAATGCAACTTGCAAAATGCTGCCTCTAGGGTGATATCTGTCATATCTACAACACCGTTATCTATCAATGAGCTACTTACCCCATAAATAGATTGATCTGTTTTTCCTTTAAAGCATTGGCTAATATTTATAATCATTCTATTAGTATTAGCTAAAGTTGCTATTTTTTTTAATAAAGATTTGCTAAGTTGTGGTACATTTCCTGAACCTAAGGTTAAGAAGATAATAGCTTTAATATTAGAGTCTAACGCTTGGTTAATCCATGTTTCATCGATTCCAGGATAAATATAAACTATATGTACTAACTGTTGGCTACTACAAAACAAATCAAAGTTTTTATTAGTAATATAATCAGGTTCATTTCTTAATAAGTAATTGCTGTTTAAAACTAGTTTATTATCTTGATATGTTCCTAATTCTGGGAAGTTTGGGCTAGAAAACGCTCTGTATCCTAAAGTATCTACTTTAGTTGTACGATTTGCTCTAAATAAAAAACCATCAAAAAACAAACCAACTTCTTTTATATTGCCATCAATCGCACAGGCAATCGAGCCAAAAATATTTCTCCAGCCATCGGTTTTTGGGTTGTTAACAGGTAGTTGTGCACCAGTAAATATAACGGGCTTAGATAATGGGTTTAACATAAAAGAAAGCATACTTGCAGTATAAGACATAGTGTCTGTACCGTGCAGTATTATAAAACCATCATACTTAGTATAATTTTCAGCCAAAAGATCGGCTATTTGTTTCCATTGAATCTGGCAGGTATTTGCTGAATCTAACAATGGGGTTAATGGTTGGATTTTAAACTCTATTAAGTTTTTATAATTAGATGTCTTTATTTTAGCCGTTAACAGTTTACTAAAATCCTGACAAGGAGCTAAGCCAACAGCTGTTTGGCTCATACCTATGGTGCCACCAGCATAAACAATTAACAGTTTTTTTAACATAATATTACCTATTAATGCTGTACTAGCTTAGATTCAGCAAGCTTAAAAATATTTTATTAAATTTCATCTCGTGTTCTTGACATATGAATAGACACTTTACCATTTTTTAATGCTTGAGGTTTATGAATATTCACTGTTGCTTTTACGCAGCGATAATCAAAAATTAATATCTTTAAGATATTTTTAGCTAAAGCCTCTAATAGTTGAAATTTAGATTCTGCAACATAACTATAAACTTTATTAGTTATGGCATTATAATCTATACTGTGCTCTAAATTATCTGATGCACTTGCCATAGTAAAATCATAGTATAATTCTAAATTAATAATTAAAGGCTGTTTGTTATTTCTCTCGTGACTGTATACACCTATTATACAGTCTACTTTTATGTCATTAACTACTATTTTATCCACAAGGTGCTAACTTAAGAGGTTGTTCTTGATTGCTGGGATTTTCTGCTTTGTTCTTTTGCAAACGCTTTTGCGGATCTTCTTTGCTTAACTGCAGCTTTTACTTCAGAACCTATATGGCTAATACCGTATTTTTTCGCTATTTCAATTTGTTTCTCTCTTTCCGAAAATCGATACTTTTGCTGCTCTGTTGTTTTAGTAGCACAATGTGGGCAACTAATTCCTGCGACATAATCTTCAGTTAGTTTATCTTCGGCTGTTATTGGCATTCTGCAAGCATTACATTGATCATAACTACCCTTTTGTAGGTCATGTCCTACAGTTACACGCTGATCAAATACATAGCACTCGCCATTCCATAATGATTTATCTTCTGGTATTTCTTCTAAATATTTTAAAATTCCACCTTTTAAATGATAAACCTCGTTAAAACCTTGTTGCTTTAGGTAAGCTGTAGATTTTTCGCATCTGATACCGCCAGTACAAAACATAGCTACTTTTTTATTTTTGTGTTCAGATAAATTTTCTTGCACATATTGAGGAAATTCACGAAAACAAGTGGTATTAGGATTCATTGCTCTTTCAAATGTTCCTACTGCTACTTCGTAGTCGTTTCTAGTGTCCACTACTATTACATCAGGGTCAGAAATTAACTTATTCCATTCTTCAGAATTTAAGTAAGTACCAGTAACTTTGTTAGGATCTATGTCAGCAACACCCATAGTAACTATTTCTTTTTTTAATTTTACTTTAGTGCGAGTAAAAGGTTGTTTTGCTTCATAAGATTCTTTATATTCTATAGCACCTAATTTTAAATCTTGTTGTAGAAAATCTATTAAATTATCAATACTTTCTCTAGTTCCAGAAACCGTACCATTAATACCTTCATTAGCTAATAATAATGAACCTTTTATATGCTTAGCCTCCATAAACCTTAATAAAGGCTCACGTAAAGCTTGATAGTTCTCTAATGTAATAAATTTATATAAAGCACAAATTACTATGCTCTCTGCTTTTATATTAAGACTCATGTCAATCTTCCTAATTTTAGGTAACTTCAAATAATAAACTGGCTAGCAACGCATAATTAAAAATTTAGCACATATTATAACATATACAGGTGGCAGATGAAAAGCTTAGCTGTAAATCTTTATCTTTATTTTAAAAAAATGTATATTAAATAAACAAAAAATATTTTTACTATAATATACGATAACAGCGTTTAATTTCATAATGGAAATTATCTATGGGAATTCGTGCTAAAGAGTTAAGACTCAATGTTATAAGACCTACTCTTAGATATTTAGATATGTGGAGTAATGCAAATGAAAACCTATTACTTGGTACTGCTGCTGTAGAGTCTAGTTTAGGGTTTCATCTAAAAGCAGAGCAGCATCAATATTTAGGTATATATCAAATCTCCCCCAAAAAACATAAACTTATTTGGGATCATTATTTATTTAGTTTACCTAAAATGGCTAGTTTAGTAAGAGGATTAGCTAGTCAAAGAGAATTTATAGCGAATCCGCATAAAGAATTGGCAACAAATTTATCATACGCTACATCTGTAGCTTGGAGTATATATCATAGCTGTGGCATTTCAATAAAAGATGATTATACTCATGATGTGCAATATTTAGCTAAAATATGGCATAAAAATTTTAATAAATCGAATAAAACAATAAATTATTTTTGTAGTCAATATAGTGAATATGTGCTAGAGGAAGTACCTAACACATAAAATAAATAGTCTTTATAGATTATTTTATCATTTACACACATGAAAATTTAATCTTAAAATTTAACATTTGCTTATTCAGCTAATCATAGATTAAATTTAAGTCAAAAATATCTGCTATTTTAGTTATTTTACTAGCTAGATTTGGCGATATAGTTCTAACTTCTTTTTTTGCATCTAAAACAGAAGTACCTTTTTCTACATATTGCACGCCTAAAGATATAGCTGCTAGTTTGTTTAAACGGGTCGGATTTGATAAGAATTTTTGTTTTTCCTTACGTAATTCTTCACCTTGAACGCCTTTAATATTTTCTTCTATATTTGCATTAACCGATTTAGCACCCAAAACACGTAATACATGAGCTACGGTATAGTCGTCACGTAATAAAGCATGATCTAAAGCGGAAAGAGGATATATATCATTTTTTTCAAGAGACAATTTAGCAATATATAATAACCAGACTACTGTTTCGGCATCTAAATCCATAGCAGCCATATTTAAAATTGTATCTTTTGTAAAAAATTTGCGAGAATCTTTTTCAAAGAATGTTTTACCTATAAAAAGTTTCTTTAGTATATTTAAAGCTATAGCAAATTGTTTATCTTCTAAAGCACGGTATAAAACATTTTGTATATATATAAACGGTTCATAATTATAATCAATGCCAAGGTTTTTATCTAGTATATGAAGTACCATGTCCCATTTTTTGACCCTTGCCCACGTTTTTAATGAAGCGAGCATCTGGAACTGAAAATAACTCTTGCAAAGAGGTTGGGTGCATGTATTTAAAAATTGTTCTATTTTTTTTAGTAAAAAATCTAATCCACTAGTATTAAAACAATTTTCTATATTCGAAGTAAGTAGTATCTCAAAAAAATCAAACTCGCTTAGGTATTTAAAAAAATCTTCACTACATAACATATAAAGATATTGTGCTAAATCTAAATTTCCATTGTTACATATTGCAGAACTAAATGCATAGCCTATGGCCCAAGCTTGAGAATAAGATCCGTATGCCCCAAACTCTCCAATATACTTTAAAATTGATTTCTGTATAATATTTTTAGGATTTAAATATTCAATTATCACTTTACAAACTGAGAAATTATTATACTTAGCTGCAACTTCTAACGGAGTTATTCTAAGTATAACATCGTCCTTACTACACAATTCGTGTTTAGTGATCCATTTCCTGATTTCAGTGTATTTAGCTTTTTGCAGCATATTAGAAAGTTGTTGTGCTACTAATTCTTGTTCAGCATGCTGACACATAATGATAAAAGATTCATCTGTTGGGATACCAGTAATAACACTAGAAAATTTTGGTACTTCTAATACATTAGTAATTTGATAACTTGTTATTTCTCTATTACGCCTATCATCTGCCACAATAGGCATAATATTAGTTGTTATGTGCTCAAGATGTTGAACCGATAATTGATTAAAATTACTTCCTTGACTAGTTGTATCTGTTATATTTGTATTATTTTTTAACAGCGTATTGTTTATTTTCATTTTATTATTTTTTATTCGGTTGATTTTCAATATAGGTTAATAGGTGTATTAGATTTATCATAGTTACTAATAATCTATTACAATACTTCTGATAGTTTATACAGGTAGA
Organism: Candidatus Gorgonimonas eunicellae; assembly: GCA_929200395.1. Lineage (GTDB taxonomy): Bacteria > Pseudomonadota > Gammaproteobacteria > Pseudomonadales > Endozoicomonadaceae > CAKMZJ01. Next base: position 9,736 of record CAKMZJ010000002.1, read on the forward strand.
AGTTAAAAGTGCAGGTTTTATACTTTATAATAGTTTTTTAGACAAAAATTTAAAATATAATACAAAGTGCTCCATGTTTTTGACAAATATCTAGGCTGTATTTTTCTTATTCAACAAAGCCATTATGCTAATCTATATGCTGTTTAATTTTAACTAACCTAGAATCCTAATGCTCATGAACAGAACGCATGCATAAAAAATAGCCAACCCCAGCTGCAAACCCCGTACCTATTCCTAATATCATAGATACTCCTAGACCGCAGCCGACACCAAAGTTCAAACCAACAGTACTTCCGACGCTAATTGTAAAACATGAAAGTTCACCAGAGACATAAGATCGTGAATCCCCTAGGTAAAAATCGTCCAATATATCATGGTCTCTTAACTGGTATATATATTTAGGCTGTATTACTCTTGCCTCTCTTATAGGTCTTAATGAATTACTAATAATTGATTTGTTTTGTTCTAAATTTTTGCTTCCTTTATTTTCTTCTGGTTGAAAGAATATAGGTGCAGTTGTTGGTGATGAAATATTCATAAAAATTCTTTACTCAATAAGTTAATACTCTTAAAGTGTATATGGCCTGCTTTGCTACGATAAACTTTGATAGCAAACACCATAATCAAACATTCAATTAGACCGCTTACTTTAAAACTAGTTCAGAATTTTTATTACCTAAATAAAACAAAATAATACTAATAAAAAAACCAACTTAAAAATAGTTAATTTTAGTCTATAACTATTTATTAATTAGTTTTTTTGCTGTATAATTATTTATATTTGTAATTATAACGTGGTTAAAAATGTCAAAGTCATTAAAATTAAATGAATATATCAGACCTCAATTAACAGCACCTAATAACGCTAAAAAGGTTTTATTGCATTCTTGTTGCGCCCCTTGTGCTGGAGAAATAATTTTAGCTATACAAGCTTCTGGAATCGAACCAACGGTATTTTTTTATAACCCTAATATACACCCAGCTGAAGAATATGAAATACGCAAAACAGAAAACAAAAGATTTTGCGAAGATAACAACATCCCTTGCATCGATGCAGATTATGACACCGATAACTGGTTTGCGAGAATTAAAGGATTAGAAAACGAACCTGAACGTGGTGAACGTTGCACCAAATGCTTTGATATGCGCTTTGAACGCACAGCTCTTTATGCCGCTGAACATGATTTTGCGGTTATATCTAGCACATTAGGTATCTCCAGATGGAAAGACATGAATCAAATTAATCAATCTGGAGTTAGAAGCGCAAACAGATACAATAATGTTACCTATTGGACATTTAACTGGCGTAAACAAGGCGGAAGCCAGAGAATGATAGAACTTTCTAAACAAGAACAGTTTTACCAACAGGAATATTGTGGCTGTGTTTATAGCTTACGTGATACCAACAGATGGCGTATGGCAAATGACAGACCAAGAATAAAACGATTAGTAAAGTTTTATCAAGAAAATAAACAAGTAGAAATAATTGCTTCAGATTCTAGCTCTTAAAATAAAACAATAGCATCTAAAAAGGTTAGTTATAATCTAGGTGCTATATAGTCTGGAGATATTTTTGAAGTTTCTAATATATTCTGAATATCGTCATTTCTATGTAAACCAGAGCTAATCAACATTGTAGTAAATCCCATGGCATTACCACCTAATATATCTGTATAAATACCATCTCCTACCATTAAAACTTTACTATAATCGGTAATTTCTGGATATTTGCCTAGAGTATATTGAAAGATTCCCTTTCCTGGTTTTCCTAACAATACGGGTTTATTAAGTTTGCATGAACTTGCCTGATACAAATCAGCTAAAAAATATCCTGGAGTTGCCATAATTTGACCTTTATATGGAGCACCAATATCTGGATTAGCTATCGCTATAGTATCGAAGCTTTTATTTTTTGCATATTTAATTAATTGTTGCTGATGTTGTAGCTTCCAGCCCATTGCACTCAAAAAAAGCAAATTTTTTATCTTTGAATCTAATAACTTTTCTGGGTTATTATAAACAAAAGTCATTTGTTCTAGTTGCCTTGCTAAGTGATGATCAGGGCGAGCAACAACAGCATAGCTAGACATATCATCAATACTTTTTATAAAGTTTATCGTATTATCGAGACTAGTTACCACCTGTGATTGACTTATATTAAATCCTAAATCTTGATACGCTTTAGCAAATATTATGTTATCTTTAGTAGAATCATTAGATACTACAGAAAACAACTTATTGCTATTTTGTAAGTAATCTACTGCTTTTATACTAGAAGGTATTGCATCACCGCCATCAATTAGAACACCCCAAGCATCTAATAAAATCAAATCAAATTGATCAGCAATTTCATCAATACTACTCACCAAAATAGGTGAGCTGTTGTATGCTTTATTTATATTCGGTCGCCATTTTTCAGTAATGGCATGAACCTCTTGGGTTTTTTCTGGCGTAATGGCAATCATTTTAACTCCTTGTTAAAATATTAATATTATTTGAAACTTTTAGTACACATACTAGTCAAATTAATAACTAGTATTAATAATAACAAATACTAGGAATTTATCTTTAAAAAATTTAAAATATTTAGGAGCATTATAATATGGAAAGTTCTAAAGTAAATATAAGTATAACTACAAATAATGAAACATCAATAACTAGCAATCAAAGTAATCCTGTAGAGAATAAAGTTATACTAGCAGAACATAAAAATATATTTTCTGTAGCAAATAACTCTAACACTACAAGGTTTATCGAAATATTAAATACAAAAGATGTAGTAAAAATCTTCGTGGAGTTAATAATGAAATCGAGGGATAAACACCATGACCAAAACAAGATTAAAACAATCTAATTAATTGCTGTTATCTTGTTTTAATTTTGCTAGCCTTTGGAGCCTTGTTTTTTTAGGATCTGCTAGCAACGGGCGATAAATTTCTATTCTATCGCCATCTTGTAAAATGTATTCATTAGGTTTTGCTACTAAATTACCATAAACACCAAATTTCAACTTATCTTTATATTTTAAGTCTATCTTATCTAATACACCTGATTCCTCTACTACTTGCATTAAAGTACTATTACTTGTTATTTGTTTTGTTATGATTATTTGGTTATTAGGCTCTACATATGTTATTTCTATTTCAATATTATCATCATTCATTGTGCTTTCCCATAAATATATTATTTGCTCTAGATTTAAAAGAATTAAAAATAGAGTTAACCATAATATCTAAAATAGGGTGCAGGGTCATTTGTACAAATGCATTCTTTAGTTGGAATTCTAATTCTAGCTTAGTTTGGCTATAATGATTATTTATAGCATTAAACAACCAGCGTCCCTGGAGATACTTAAAAGGCCCTTCGACTAAATTGATGGCAATAGATTTATTTTTAATTAACTTGTTACGTGTTATAAATTTATAATTTACTCCTAACGCAGTAATAACTAATTCAGCTTCCATTATTTCAGAAGTCTCGTATATAACATTGCTATTAGTACATTTTGGTAAAAAATATTTATAGCTATTAATATCATTAACAAGACTATACATTTGGCTAGTTGTATATGGAGAGGCAAATGATTTACAAACCCTTGGCACTTACACCTTCCTCATTTTAATAAAACCTTTAACATAGGATTAACTATTTTTTGCCATTTTTGGCTTCTAATCTACGTTTTTGAAAAAAAGTTGATACTATTTTTTTGCACTGATTATGCAATATCCCATGACTTACTTCAGGCTTATGGTTAACCTGTGGCTGCTCAAAAATATTTAAATTGCTAATAATAGCACCAGCTTTTGGTTCTGTAGCTCCAAAGATCAATCTTTTAATTCTACTATGAATAATTGCTCCAGCACACATAGTACATGGCTCTATAGTACAGTATAGTTCGCAATTAACTAACCTATAATTTCCTATAATTTTTGCTGCTTGTTGTAGAACTCTAATTTCAGCATGCGCTGTAGGGTCGCAACAAGAGATAGGGCTGTTATAAGATTTAGCTATTAATTGATTATTACAAACAACTACTGCGCCGATAGGAATTTCTCCAAAAGTTTCTGCAGTTATAGCTTCTTGTATTGCACATTGCATCCAGTATTCATCAGTTATTAATTGTGTCAAATTAAGTTACCAATAATATCATATGGTTATTTCTGATATTGCTATCAGTTTGTTTCTATATTTTTTACAAGTAGCAGCAGTAATTATAAGTACTCCATGACCACCTTGTTGTAAATTAACCCATTCAACTGGAATACCTTTATATACATTTTGAAAATGCACATAACTATTGCCAAGCTCTAAAACCAAAATTCCGTTATCATCTAAATAATCTCCAGCAGAAGCTAATATTTTTCTAGCACAATCTAATCCATCGTTACCAGATGCTAGAGCTGATTGAGGCTCAAAGCTAAATTCTGTTGGTAAATTATTCATGTCTTCTGCATCCACATATGGCGGATTGCATATAATTAATTGATATTTAGGCTTAACTGGTAAAATAGAGAGGTTTTCAAATAAATCTGACTGTAACGTTTGCAGTCTATGCTCTAGATTATGCATATTAATATTTGTTTCAGCTACATCTAGCGCTTTTGAAGATATATCAATTAAATCTACACTAGCTTGATTAAACTGGTATGCTGCTGCTATACCTAAACAACCACAACCACAGCATAAATCTAATATACTCTGTACATCCTCAGTATTTGGCAACCAAGGAGCAAAATTATTCTTGATTAGCTCTCCAATAGGAGATCTTGGAATTAAAACATCTTCATCTACATAAAATTGTAACCCACAAAACCACGACTGATTAACTAAATAAGCTAAGGGTTTTTTGGTGGTTATTCTTTTAAGAATTAAATTATAAATAGTTTGTTTTTCTTTCGTTGTTAACTGAGCATTAAAGTATTGCTCTGGAAGATCCCAAGGAAGCTCTAAAGCGTAAAACACAAGATGAGTTGCTTCATCGAAAGCGTTATCGCTACCATGCCCATAAAATAAATTATTTTTTGTAAAGTTAGTTGCAGCCCAACGAATAAAGTCTAATATCGTATTCAGTTCGATAAGAATATCTTGTTTAGCTTCCATATAAACATCCTTTTGTACATGCTAAATTATTAGCATACATTATACATAATCTAATATTCACTGCAAAATTTAGCTATTTTGCGTCAAACTTTTCTCTTGTTATTTTTACTAAAGAATTATCTTTAAATTCCAATATTAGATTTTCATGCTCTGGGTCTGAGTAAGGTTCTTGTGTAAATGCTATATACATAAGCTTATTATTATCAAAAAATTTATTTAATACTGGAGATCCTAAAATGTAAACAACCTGTGCTTTTGTCATACCATATTTTATTTTCTTGATATTTTCATCAGCGATAATATTTCCTTGAGGAATATCTATTTTGTGTATTCCAAATATCTTACCAGCGTACAGCTCACTTTTGTGAATAGAACTAGAACAGCCAACAAAAAAACATGAATTAATAATTATAACAAGAAAACATGTAAACCTTTTTAGCATAATTGAATCTCAGGAGTAATAAATTTTATATTTTTAACACGAAGATATCTTAAAAGTATACATACTATTATAAAAATATAAATATTTCTAGATGAGTATTAGACAGGAATAAAAAAACCAAGAAATAATTTAAAAACAAGTCAGAAGCTAGTCATCAATTTAGTATAACTTATAGCTAACATCCTGCAATCTTTTACACAAAGTTAAATCCGTATTTTTAGTCTAATGTATAAAGTGTACACCTTCTACTTGAAGATACATTTTTTATAGCTCAGTAAAAAACAATCAAAGCCTTATTTCATACTTCAAAATTACTTGCTGAAAATATGCACCTTCACGTATAAAGCATATATACTTTATACAAAATTTTAGAATGACTTGAAAATATAGTTACTAAGAAGCTGCAAATTCTTTTAGTTTTTTTAATGCCCTAACTTTAACTTGAGTACTTTTAGGTTTAGCAGCTATATCCATTGTTTCACCAGGTCTAAAAGGATTTGGAACTCCTTTTTTAGCTTTTTGCGCTGGTTTTTCTTTAGTAGTTATTTTAAAGATTCCAGGTAAAACAAATTCACGACAGCTTTTCTTTTTTATATGCCTCTCTATTAAAACACTGAGCTCTTCAACTACCATTTTAACTTGACCGCGAGATAGTTCTGTAGCATCAGATATTTCTGCAATTATCTGACTTTTATTATATCTACTATTAATAGCAGGTTTTTTTTTAGTTGCCATTGATTCTTCCCCTTAATTTAAATCAAACACAGACTACACTAAAGTAAATTTGCAAAAGATACTTTCGCAAAATAACTACTGATAGGATCGGTAATAATTTATAACATGCCTAGCATGTGTCATCTCTTATTTGAATACATATATATACAAGGAATTCCAAGGTTTGATACTTTAATTAAAACATCTATGTATTTACAGATAATTTTTAATAAAGCATTAACTTTGAACTTCTTCATATACATAATAGTAAATATATATCAAAAATCTATCAAGTAAACAACAAAAATCGTAAAAAACTAACAATGTTTTTTATATTTGAGCTTTATATTGCTTTAATAACTACTTATAAGTCAATCAAAAAAACTATAATAATAGCTAAAACAATCAAAAATTAACAAGGGTAATCATAAAAATATAATACAAAGTAAGGTTTTAATAAGTTATTTTTTTAGTAAACCGATAACCTTTTACCCTGTTTTAAAAAATGTATTTTATATTATGGAAATTAGACTGATGAACCCAATAAATTCACAAGATGATAAGATATCAGCTCCTACTGCTGTAAACCCTATAAATAAAAACAAGCCTATAGGAACAGAAGAAGAAAAAAGCTTTTCTAGGGAGTTAAACGAGAAAAACAACAAAGAGAAACTGCTAAATGATGATAAAAGCACAATAACTCCACAAGAATTAAGACAACAAATAACAGAAGCTATAGTAAAAAAAAGTATGGAAAAAAATATGGATAAAGCAAAAGAAATAGGCAAGGAGTAATAGAGGCAATTACAATTAACTAAATTTTAACTCAAACATGCACTCTTTTGCTTGTTAAAAATGTATTAATACGTCCATTTGTTGGTTATTGGGTAGTCTCTTGTAGTTTTATCAAACCCAAGATATTCTACTAAAGGCCCTATCGGTAGCTGACTACGTTTATACTCAGCCCTGTTTATCTTCATTAATACATCTCGCACAGTTTCTCTATCTGTATAGGTTTCATCCATTATATCTTCAATGCTTTCTTCTTCTAAATGCATCTGTATTATTTGATCTAAAGTTTTATAAGCTGGAAGATCATTTCTATCTAATTGCCCGCTGTATAATTCCGCTGTTGGTTCTCTAGTAATTATTTCACTAGGAATTATTTTTAATTTTTGATTTCTATAATCAGCCAAAAAATACACTATAGTTTTGAAAACATCTGCTAATACAGAAAATCCTCCAATACCATCTCCATACATAGTAAAATAACCTGTTGCTATCTCACTTTTATTCCCTGTATTGAGAACAATTGCATTATGTGTGTTAGCAATGGTCATTAACAGCAAAGCCCTTAATCTTGCCTGCACATTTCCAGAGTCACGTTCTGACTTTATTTTAACATTACAAGCTGAAATGAGTTTATCTGAAACTGTATTGTAAATTTCATGTATAGGTATCGTTTTTAATTCTATTCCTAAATTTTCAGCAAGTTTTTCCGCTAACTCTATACTTTTAGGACTCGTATACTTATAAGGCATCATTACAGCAATAACATTATCTTTGCCTAAAGCATCTACCGCAATAGTAGCTGTAACTGCAGAGTCAATACCTCCAGACAAACCTAAAACGACCTTATTAAATCCATTTTTGTAAACATAGTCACGTAAACTTACAACTAAACAAGAATATAGCATCTCTATGCTATTATACTCTACATTACTATATATTTTACCAACTATATTTTTACTCTCTTCGATAAATTCTATAGGCAATAATTGCTCTTGTAGATACTTTGCTTGAGCTGCTATTTTTTGTTGCTTGTCTATTACAATAGAACCACCAGTAAAAATAAACTGATCTTGAGACCCAACTAGACAAGAGCAAACCACTGGGCTATTTGTTATTTTACTAGCTTTTTTTGCATAGTCTATTAAAGAATCATAGTTTTTTAGATAAAAAACAGGAGAGTTAAGGGATATAAGCAAGTCAGCATTACAATTTTTGTAGGAATATAAAATATCAGTATTATTAATATCATCTCCTATTAAAAAGCCTATTTTTGAATTCTTATATTTATATAGAGCTATATTTTTAGCAAAGTTAGATTCTGCTCTATAATTACCTCCTTTATTTAATACAGAGCAATACTCGTATTCAACAGTACCGTTATTAATAACCATTACTTGGTTAGAATCATGGTTAGCTATACCTACAACCATAGTTATGTCTTGGATATCTTTTAACTTATCAATGGCTTGCGATATTCTCATATAATAGCTTTCTTCACGAGGAATATCGTAAGGAGGATAACCAGCAATACTAGATTCAGGAAAAATCACTAAATCTGCCTTTAAATCATCTCGTGCTGATATTGAAGTAGCTATAATTTTTTCAGTGTTTCCTTCTATGTCTCCTACAGTAGGATTCATTTGAGAAACTACTAACGATAGTATAGTAGAAGCAATAGTATTCATATAAATATCTCTATTTTTTTTATTTTTTATTTATTAAATTATCTATACTCTTTTAATTTAAAATGGTATAGAAGCTTTATATCGTTTCTTCTCAATATGCTGCGTTAAACGCAAGATTAAAAAATTTTATTGCCTGTTCAGGCTTATTTTCAAATAAGTATATATCTGCTATCCCTTTATACGCTAATGCATTTTTTTGGATCGCTATGCTTTTTTCAAAATAAGAGTATGCTTTGCCTAGTAATTTATTATTTAAAGATGTTTTTCCTAATAAAAACATAAATTTGTAATTATGATGAAATTCATTTACGAATGCTTCTAATATTTTTAGCTGTTTAGCATCATTCTTAATTTTTAGATTACCATAAATACTGATAAGCTCTAAATTGTATACTCCATTACATAAATGCTGTTCAAGTATTTTGATTGCTAATTCGTTGCAATTAGCAGTTATTAATAATTTTACATAAACACTAATATAAGCAGGTTTTTTTTTGTAATTAGTCGGTAACTGCTTCCAGTTGTAATTTAGCTTTTCTAAAATCATATCTTTATTTAAGTTTTGACTACTATTATTTTGATTAATAACTTTATGTAAAAATTCAGAGATTACATTATGCTCAAAAGCAATATATTTGTCTGAGCCTAAAATGTTAGTTTTTTGTATATCTGGAAGTAAACGTAGCAGGTTATCCCAATCTTTAAAATAAGTTAATGTAGTCATTAACATTGGTAATATTAAAAAATTAAGTGAATATTTTGAGTTCAACTTAGTTAAAAGATCATAGGCTTTTTTATATTGCTCTTGATTAATATATATTTTAGATGACACAATATTTATGACATCATACTGCTCAACTGTGTTACAGTATTTTTTGCTTTCAATTAACCAATTTTCTGCTTCTAAATAGTTTTTATTCTTATTAGCAAGCATTGCCGCAGATATAGTATAAATAAAATTTTTCTGTTTACTTTTAGCTATATATGAAAAATATTTATAAGCTACTTGCCACTCTCCTAAAAATGCATACACGACACCGTTGTAAAACTTGTTCTTTACATTTTGCTCATTATTGCTTAAGTTTTTACAAAAGCTAGGTACAGTATTTAAAAAAAATAATAGCACTGATTTTATAATATATAAAACCACAAACAATGATGCAAGGCATAAGATAAAACTTAACAATGTAGTCTCAAATGTATACGATTTAAAGCTAATTAAAACGTAGCTAGGACTATCAAATAAAAAATAAAAAGAACAAGCAACAAAAAATAATATTAACAACCATAGCATATAGCCTTTCATTAGTTATTGTCCTTGGAGTTAGTAGATTCATCTTGAGCATTATTGCTACTTTTATCTGCCACATTAAATTCTGTATTAAATTGCGATAGCGCATGCAATGTTTCAGATAAAATATCTTCTGTAGAAACAGAAAAATCTATTTTCGCTAATAACTCCAATTCATTTGCTATTTTCTTATTATGATTGCTAGGTAAATATTTTAACCCCTCACTAATCTTCTTAATACTACTGTTAAATACTTGTTGCCGCCTAGTTAGTAAAGAGATTTTAGCTTGTTCAATATTAGAAATAATTATTAGTTTAATAGTATTTATTTCTTGATCTTTAGGAAAAGGATAAATGTCATCTAAATTTCTTTTAGTAATAATAAACAACTGCTTTAGATTGTTCCATAATAAATTAAGCTTTTCTATAATAAATTGATATACTGTTGACTCATTATTAATAACTACATCTGGTTGTACATCTTCTATTATTTTTGCTTTGTTATAATTTATTAAATCAGATATAGAAGCCTCTTGCACTATTGTTTCTATAAAATTTAATTTTAGATATATGTCATCACTGTTTACATAATTCATAGCTTGCAATTTAGCAATTGAGTTATTTAGTTTTTCTCGTATATAGAATGTTAAGTTCTGGTTACTTCTCTGTAATAGACTGTCTGCATTTTGCATTATATCTAAGCATTGTTTTTTATCTTTTAGTGTATATAAATATTGACTAGCTAAATTTACTAATATTTCTGCCTCAAAAACTAACCATTTTGTACGATCTGTGTTTTGTATGCCGCTAATATCATTTTTTAGCCTTGATATTAGATCGCCAAATATTCTATTTTTTTCTTGCTGCAGTTCATACCTAGTTTTTATAGTCTTATTAGTATTATCTAATTTATCTAACTCGGTATTTATTGAAGTTATTTGTTGCTGGAGACAAATATTTTTACTTTCTAAAACAGTTATTTGCCTAAAAACATTGATATATTTATAACATAAAAATACACTAACTATTACTATAACACCAACTATCACAACAGGTAAATAGCGTTTTATAATATTAACTTTTTTACCGTGAGATTTTCCTGCAGTAGTTTTTTTTTCAGTGTCTAGATTGGCTTTTGAATTATCTGATTGATTACTTTTTTTCATTCCTAAGCCTCAAAAGATTTTGCTGTTCATATAATTTAGCTATAATATTGTTGTTACTCATACCATTAATGTAACACGAATTGATAAATCCTAACTTTATCGCCAAGTTTACTTGGCGTAACGATGGTAGTATCAAGATATATTTATTACGATAACTCATCGGTAAAAAATTGCAAAGATTTTTTAGTGCTTCATGGTTTCCACAAACAATACAATTAAAATTATTTTTTTGAATAAGCTTAGTTATTGATTTCTGACAATAGCTTAATGGCTTTCTGCTATAAGTTTCTAAGCTTACTACATTAGCTTGCCTGCACTTTAGTGTGTTATATAATGTTTTTCTGCCATTATTACCTTTAATTATAAGAATATTCTGTTTTTGTATATTTTCAAAGCTAAATTCTTTTGATTGCAATAAGTCTTCGCTAGTAACTCCTGAATTTGAATAGCTAGCACTTATGCCTAGCTCATTAAGCTCTATCGATGTACCCACACCAAGGCAATACCATTTTTTTATACTATCAAACTGTTGCCAACCTGATTTCAATGCAGGTATTCCATATTTAGCAGCAAATCTACTTGTTACAATGACACGGTCTATCTTAAGATTTGTATTTAGCTGTTCTATAATTAAATTAGTTGCTGTAGGTATAATTTCTTGCATAGGCAACGCATACGCATAACCTCCTTGTTGCTTAATAGCTTCTGTCAATTGTTGTGCAAAAGGTGATGGTCTAACAACAAGAGCTCGTACTGAAGATAATATAAAAGAATATTGATTCATAACATAAAATACTGTTAATGAGCAAGGTTATCTAGAATTTTTTTTGCACCTTGATTTAATAAGTCTGTGGCTACTTGATCACCAATAAGTTGAGCATCGGTTATATTACCAGATTTCGATGATCTAATTATTTGTTTGCCATCTGTAGTTGCCACTAAGGATTCAAGAAACAAACTATTATTTTTTACTTGAGCAAAAGCTGCTATAGGAGTGCTACAACTAGCATTTAGTTTATCACTTACAGTGCGTTCAGCTATGGTTTCTGCAAAAGTTTTTGCATCATTTATTGGCTGTAATAGTTTTTTAATTTTGTTATTAGAAGATAGCACTTCTATGCAAATAACTCCTTGAGCAGCTGCTGGTAACATTTGCTGGGTAGTAAAAGTTTGAGTGATTCTATCTTGCATATCTAAACGACATAACCCAGCACATGCAAGAATAATAGCATCATATTCTTGGTTATCTAATTTAGCTAGTCTAGAGTTTATATTGCCACGAATAAATTTTATAGTTAAATCGGGTCTGAGGTTTAATATTTGTGATTCCCTTCTTAAACTAGATGTGCCAACTATAGCTCCATAAGGAAGCTGTTTTAAATTGCTATATTTATTAGAAACCAAAGCATCGTACGGATTACCTCTTTTACATACCGTAGTTAAAGAGAAGTTTTTATCTATAACTGCTGGCATGTCTTTCATTGAATGTACAGCTATATCGGCATCATTATTCAACAGGGCTTGTTCTACCTCTTTGATAAATAACCCCTTGCCTCCTATTTTCGATAAAGACACATCTAGCAATCGATCACCTTCACTAGATAGCTTAATCAACTCTACTGCTAGTTGCGGGTATAAACTTTGTAGCTTATGCTTTACGTATTCAGCTTGGCAAATAGCTAACTTACTTTTTCTAGTCGCTATTCTAATACTGTTCACTAAATTATAATCCTCTAGATACTTTACTATGACATTTAACGATATTGCTTAAAATATTCTTTTCTATATTCCAAGAAGTTTATTTGTTTAGCATACTCAATCTCTTGATACTGAATGATTGAATTCTCTGTGCTTTTTTTAAATGATAGCATTAAATCCTTATTTTCAGATATTTTTTTTAATTGTTTTTGGTGTTGTTTTGAAATAGTTAAAATATAGTCATTATATTTCATCTTAGCTTGCTGTGCTTTATTAATTAGCATAGCCGATGGTGTTAACTCTGGATTTTGAATTTTTTGCTTTTGGATTTCAATAGCAGCAGTGTATTCTTGTGTATTACTTTGAATATCTAAAGCTTCTGCTATTGGGTATAAAGCTTCTATAATATCTAATGCCCATGTTTTTAGATTAACTTTAGAGTTGCCGTCTGATAACTCTAAATTTGGATTTCTTCCTTCATGCGCTACTTGTTGGAAGTTGTTATTACATTTTTCTAACTCTGTAGAAGATAGCAGACTGTTATCTCCTAATGCACAAAACAGTAAAAAAATATCTAAAAATAATATGGTATCTTTATCAATACCTATTGCTGAAAAAGGATTACAATCTAAACATCTAACTTCTATATACTCAGCACCATACTTTTTTAACCCACTAAGTTGTGGCTCCTTATAATAGCAAGTCCTTTTAGGTCTGATCGTATTATAAAATTCATTTTCAATCTGCAACAAAGAATCATTTAACTGCTGAAAAACACCATTATTAAAAACACCAATTTTTTCATATGGCAGATGTGTTTGCTTAATTGCTTTTAATAAATTTTCAGTATAGTTTTCTATATCGTTATAATTTATTGTTATACCTTGCTGAGATTGTGTCTGATAGCCGTAGTCACTCATCCGTAAAGATGTAGCGTATTTTAAATATCTAAAGTCATCATCAAGTTTGCTAAAGTTATAATCTTCATTTGTTATAAAGTTTTTATGTATTACTGGAGATGCTCCAAATAAATATATTAACATCCAAGAATAGCGTTGAAAGTTACGCATTGTAGCAAAGTAGCTATAATTTTCGATATCTTTGGTTTTTATATCCCAAAATTTAACTATAGACTGCAAAATTTCACGGGGAAAAGAAATATTATAATGCACCCCAGCTATCATTTGCATTTGTTTGCCGTATCTTTGAGCTAACCCCTCACGATAAATACGCTTCATTTTTGCTTGGTTGGATGTACCATATTGAGCGATAGGTATTAATTCATCTTTAGGAAGTGATGTAGGCATGCTAGTAGCCCAAATTAAATTATCGTCTATATTGGTAGTTACAAAATAATGAAGCTGACTTAAAAAAGTTATTAATTGATTATTATCATTAAATGTAGGACTTATGAGCTCTAGTAGTGATTCTGAGTAGTCAGTCGTAATATATTTATGCGTTAAAGGCTTACCAAGACTAAAAGGATGATTAGATGTTGCAAGAGTACCATCTGCATTGCATCTTAGAGTTTCTCGCTCTATACCTTTAGTGACACCAATAAGTAAACTTTCATTAACAGAAGTAATATGGTTGATTTGCGCCTTGATTAAATCTCTCAAAAGTTAGTCCTAATTTTAAACGGCTGATAATAATAAATTACCTTTTAGGGAGTAATGGAAAGTATATAAGAAAAGCAATATACACTTTTTATTAGCGTATGTACACTAATTTTATATACCTGGTCATTAAAGATACTACTCTGCAACAAGTAATTTTAGACTATTAAATAAGACACCTACATTTTTATATAACATCTTAACCTAAGAATAATTAAGGATAATAAATTAATAGAAAAAGAGTAAATTAATTATATGAATTTAGTAAATCATACAAAATCATTGATAAACAGTAAGAGAAAAACCTAAATGAAATATAAATTACTTAGAGGATATAATGCAAATTTTTTGATGTGCTTACTCTGAGATTAATGCATTTTGACTTAGAGAGAATTTTTAATTTTAATGCTTTTAAATAATTAATTGAAGGGAAGTTTATTTGTCATATGCTTAAACTTTATTAAATTTACTTTAAAGCCTCTGTTTTAACATATGACACATACTAATAAACACAACTAAGAAAAAAATGAAAATTTATATTAACTTTATTAATCTTCATTTTTTTATTGCCATGCTACATTTTTTTTGCTGATACTCTGTAATAAGAAGTTTTCTTATGTATAGCTACCTATAGTAAGAAGTTTTCTTATGTCCAGATAAACTACCTATAGATAGCACTCTTTTAGACTTGCTTTTTGCAGAGGCCTTACTTCTAGAGGCGGTTGTTTTTTTTGCTGTCCTACTAGATGAAGATGTTTTTGCTTTAGCTCTTGTGCTAGCAGGTTTTTTAGCTTTTGCTCTTGTAGTAGTTTTTTTTCTAGTAGCCGTCTTAGCCTTAGTCGTTCTACTAGTTGTCTTAGAGGCAGTTTTTTTCTTAGTTGCAGTTTTTTTCTTAGCTGCTGTTTTTCTCTTAGGTGCCGCTTTTTTTGTGGCGGTCCTTGCTTTTGGCTTTGCTTTTACAGTACGAGATTTAGCTGCTGTTTTAGGCTTAGCCCTAGAGGTTGTTGCTTTTTTTCTAACCGTTGTTTTAGCTCTAGTTGTCTTCTTAGCTGCTGGTTTTCGCTTAGTAGCTACTTTTTTCTTAGCTACTTTCTTTTTAGCGGCAGCTTTAGTAGCTGTTGCTTTTTTAGCTTTATGCTTAGCTTTCGTTAAGCTTTCTCTAGCGTGCTTAATATCTTTCTTGATAGCCTCAAGAGCTTTTTTAGCTTTTTCAGCTTTAAGCTTTAAGCTTTCAACTTTAGCTTCTAATCTCTTAACACTAGTAGCACTAGTTACAGTTTTTTTCATGACTTTTCCTGTAACAACCCTCTTTGGGGAGGATTGCCCTTTGTTAGAACCATCTATAGAACTATTCCCTTTTTTAAGCATATTTATCTCCTAAATGCGTATAATTTATGTATGCTAACAAAATAGCATTAAACAAAAACTACGACTTAATCACATACATACCTAATACCTAATACCTAATACCTAATACCTAATACCTAATACCTAATACCTAATACCT
>CAKMZJ010000002.1:25846-68567 GCA_929200395.1 Candidatus Gorgonimonas eunicellae
AAGTATTATTTTAGTAGTATACAACGCCTATAACAACAATCCATATAATTTATTACAGTCAACTAATAGTTTAATTATAGTACATAAACAACTATGCATCTTATATAAATTATAGACTAGTGGTAAATACTTTTATATTTTAAGTTGATACTAATAATAATAAGTTCTTATACGATTGAACATAAATATACAATTTAAATAACTATACACCTTTAATTAAAGCACAATATATTTATACCAACACATAACAAATACAATGCAAGAACAGTACAAAATATACTACAAAAATAAACACATGTGATTATTATCGAATAAACAACAACTTTCTATATATTTATAGTATATTTTTTCACATTTAAAAATTTTAAAAGCTTTTATTAATTTTTATATTACACCTATATTTTAGTTAATACTATATAAGTATATAGCACTTCTGCTTTAAGATACCTGTTTTCAAATCCTAGTAAAATACTTAGTTAAAGAAAAACATCCAAGAAATGCATATAGCATTTAAAGGTATTTTAACTATGAAGTAAACATTTTTAGTTACTATCGCAGGCCTTTTATCTCTTTTTAGTTTTTAGCCTGCGTTACTACTTTTTAATTTAATACCGCTAAATTTACTAAGCAAGTACCTCGTTTAATAAACTAAAAATTACTTGTTAAAATATATATTCAAATAAAATGATTATAGTTTATTTAATAAATATTATTCTACTTAATATTAATATAGTATAGCATATATCATTAATATATAATATTTTAGACTTATTATATTAAATTTAATTAAGTTTTAAGTAATTTTATTCTATTAAGGTGTATACAGGTAGAAAATACTCTACAAAACATCCGACTATTAAACATTATACACGCTTATGCAACAATAAATGTAAATGTCTTTTCTTGTCAACAATAACACAAAGAATAGCATCTACACATTTAAATATTACAATCATTACTTGCAATACTTTCTATTTTTTGTTACCCATATTAAACGATAGTTAATAAATATAGCTTCATCCGTAAACTATTTTTAACACCATATAATAAAAATCATTTATTTAAATTATAGTTCATTTATTTATAAACTATCAATAATCAAACAATAATTTCTTAACTGTATACCTTAAGTTGCCTAATTTAAAATCTCTAGTATATCTTTGTTATTCTGATTACTAACTTCAGTACCAATTATCCAAATTTATACTGCTTTTTCTAATCCGTAACTTAAATTAACTCTTATAACAACATTTAATTATAGGAATATTTCTAATGAAATATTTATTTATAACGCTTTTATTTGTCTGTTTATCATGCAGCAGCATAGAAACTAACCCGTCTAAAAAAATAATTGTCTACGTAGATATGGTTGCTGATTTATTCCATTATGGTCATGTTGATTTTTTAAGTAGCGCTAAACAATCAGGAGATTATTTAATTGTTGGAATCCATAATGATGAAGATGTAATTAAGTATAAACGTAAACCAATTTTAACAATGCTAGAACGATCTAAAGTTGTGTCTTCATGTAAACATGTAGACAAAGTTGTTACAAATGCACCTTTAAAGGTTACAGAAGATTTTCTTAATAAATACAATATAGACATCGTTATTCATGGCGATGATATCAACGAACAAACAAAACAAAACTTTTATGAAGATGTAGAAAAACTAGGAAAGCTAAAATTAATACCTTACACAGCTGGAATATCAACAACCGATATTCTTCGTAGAATAGAATCTTACTTTATAGAAAACCCTAGTAATTTACCTCTTGGACAATATACAGAGCTATATCAACTTTTTATAAACTTCTTAAAAACCATGATAAAATCAGAAAGTGCACAAGATAAACTTATAGCTGATATTTAAACAACTTATCTTCATGCTTTTCGTAATTTTATAATAAGCTTCAAGTATTAACATTATAATACATAATTTAACTTTTTATTATGATTAAGTCTAGAATACTTCCCTCACTTACTATATAATTAATCATATTAGGTTACTAATTTTATCTAACTTTAGTAACCTCTATTCTCAAGAGCAACTTATTGCCATTAAATATTATACTTTAACCAGGAAAATAAAGATTAGTGAAATCCAAGCTTATAAGCAAATTGGAAGCTGTTATTAATTATAGATTCAATGATAAATCTTTATTAGTATTAGCTCTTACCCATAGAAGCATGGGCAAAAACAATAATGAAAGATTAGAGTTTTTAGGAGATTCTATAGTTAACCTTGTGATAGCAGAAGCCCTATTTAATAAATTTCCTAGAGCAGTAGAAGGCCAGTTAAGCCGACTTAGATCCCAAATAGTAAGTGGCAGTAATTTAGCTAAATTGGGTAACTCATTCAATTTAAGCAAATACATTATTTTAGGGGTTAGCGAGCTTAAAAGCGGGGGCTGCTTTAGGGAGTCTATTATATCTGACACAGTAGAAGCAATTATAGGTGCAATTTATCTTGATTCAAATATTGAAGAATGTAAACTGCGCATTTTAGAATGGACACAAAATAAAATTGACACACTAACTATAGCTGATAGCGATATTAAAGATCCTAAAACTAAATTACAAGAACACCTACAAAAACTTCAACAGCCACTGCCTATTTACACAATTCATAAAATCACTGGTGACTTACACAATCAAACATTTACCATATCTTGTCAAATATCTTTAATTAATAAAGAAATAACAGCGAATGGTAGCAGTAAACGCAAAGCAGAACAAAAAGCGGCTAAACTAGCTTTAAAAGAAATAGAGCAACAAACAGCAACAGGAAAGATAAACCCACCTCCTGCCACATAAAAATTTTTACTTCACTAATTTTTGCATCTTTTTAATAAGCATACCCCTTTATACCTGAAGGCGTATATTTTTTATCCGTCCTTCATTTTATTTTTTACAAGACAGTAACTTTATTAATGTAAATGTACTAAATTAAAATATAGTAACAAAATTTAAAAATAAAAAGTTACTCTTAGGATACAATTATTTATCAAGTAGGTTGCTTATGTGTGTTAATACTAAAATAGACGTTATGGGAAAAGCTTTAGACTGCCTAGAAGAGGCTTTAAGTAAAAGCACTAAAGATCTTCTAGCTTTAGATGCTTCTATTCATCGCTTTGAATTTTCAGTAGAGTTAAGCTGGGAGGCTTTAAAGCACTGCTTGCTACAAGAAGGAATTAAAACTACTACACCGAGAGACTGTCTAAAACATGCTTTTGTTTATAACTGGATTAAAGATGATGTATCTTGGTTAAGAATGCTACAAGATCATACTCTAGCTTCATCTTCATACGATACCTATATTGCGTCTCAAATTTATAATAGACTTTTAACACATTATAAATCAATGAAGCAACTACATATTTTTCTTACTAATAGATTTTTATGCTTCTGAAAGTCTAATCATACAAGGTAATTGATTACCTAGTGGCATAGGGTATGTGCTATTTCTTGGAATATTTATAACAATCCCGAAATTTTCTTTGTTGTTTGCCTTAGCAAGCTCATAAGATCTTTCAAAAACATTAGCAACCATCTTTTTTACTTGATAGCTATCCATTGCAAAGTTTTTATATTCACCAGTATCAGGAATTAGATTAACATAATTTATCCTGTTTTTTTCTAACTTTTGTCTACTAGACCAAATAGATTTGATGCGTTTATTTAACGGGCAAGGTAAATAAAAGCTATTTACTTTATAAAAACATACAGTTATAATGGGAAACTCTTTTAAGTGTGCTTTAATATTTTTCAGTTTTTATTGAGCTAACATTCATTAATATCTAAAAATTCTATTTGTAAATTATGTAATCAAAACCTATTATTAATCTTGATATTATAAGGAAATTATTATCATGTCTCATGTATCACCTACTAACTTACAGTATCACAATCCAAACTATTACAATGAAACTTCAGATGACGTTGATTTAAGTAGATCGCCTACTAATCCCGTTGGTGTAACACTAGGAACAAACAAAATACAATCGCAACATGAGGCACAAAATAATAAGCCTATCCATGAATTTTCTATTAAAAAACTCTCGCATATAGACTTGTTTAATGCTACTGAAGATGCAGTAAATCCTAACCAAGAACCACCTAGGCAGTGTTCCCCGACATCAGAAACACATAACAAAGATCTTTATCAAACTGCATATTTTGGGGCTATTGAACAAGCATTACAATATACAAAGAAAAATAGTGCTATAAAGTTAGTTGAATCGATATATAGCAAAAGCAACGGTTTAGATGAGTTTAAGTTTAATATAATAAAATACATTGGCTTACATGAAAAAGCACCAGGACAATTAGTTTCGACAGCGAGCAAAGCATATGATAATTTAGCAGCTAATAAACAGGGTTTTATCTCGTTTGGTAGCTACTTTTTAGCTTTACATCTCTTAGTAAAAGAAAAATACCTACCAACAAAAAATGCTATCCATTTAATGCAAACACTTATAAAATCTTCTACCAACCTCAAAGACTTTTGTAGTCGTTTTAATGATACAACCTCCGGCATCACAAAAGCACAAAAAAAATCTTTAATGGATGTATGCCGAGAGTTGTGCAGTAAAAAAATATACATCGATATTGATATCGTAAAAGAAAAAATTCAACAAATCTGCAAACATAAATCTTTTGCATTTCATGAAGCCTGTAATAAATTAATAGAGTTTGCCAGAAGATCTAATGATGTTAATAATTTCAACATGTTTATAGATGTTTTTTTTAAAGAAACACCACTTGCTGAATATGCAATGATATCAGCTGAAGATCTAGCTAATTCCCCTGATATTAGCTTTTCTACAATGCATAACTTTACACAGACTTGCTGGTTTAACGCAATATGTAAATATATACTGCCAACCGTTGATGAAAACAATGATATAGTTCAACTGCTAACAGATGCCGTGATAAAATGCGACACTAATACCAATGAAGGCATATATGCTAGATTCTTACTGCAATCACTTCAAACAATTTTTATAGATTTAAAAAACAACACACCAGTTAATATTCAAATTGCTAACTTTTTTAAATCTATCGCTACATACAACCACAAAGTTACTGAAGAAGATGCTATTAATACTACGCAAGATAAATCTATCAGGTCTATTTTTAAACTTATAGACAATGCCTTTAATGATATAAAACATCCAGATTATGGCAAAATAATATCACATGATGCAGAAGAGTTTTACATTTTTTTATCTGACTTAATTGGAATTAATAGCGCCTCCAATACCATCCTTGCTGAAAACACAACAGAATATCGGATCAGCTCTATAGATTTACTACTACATGGTATTATACTAGATGAAGATTTAACTTTTTCAGTAACAAGAGAGCATAAAGATGAGATTACTATATATCAAACTACAGACGATACACCCACACAAGAGTTAATACCCATCAACAGATTCAATGATCTTCTCAGTAGAGCAAAAGGTATACCAGAAGATGTTTTAGAGGATATAACACAGCAACTTTCATTTTGTAAAAATCAACCACAATCAATAGAAGCAGAAGTTAAACCAACAGAAAAATTTTTTGCTAATATCGATCAGTTTAACCAATCTGTAGTTCGTACTTCTTTCTATAAATGGGAAAACAACCAACAAACTATTGACACCGATAAAATAACGGCTGTAATTAATAGGTTTTTTCCAGATTTTATAATGCCAATAACCGATGAACAAACTAAAGAATTATATGATGTAAAGTTCAAACCGACTTCAATACTAATGCGTAGAGGTAATCATGCTGCTGGACACTTTTTTACAATCAGCGTAAGAAGTAGCGATAACAAGCTATTTATACACAATGACAGTATAAATTGGGCGCTAGAAGATGCTTTAATTAAAAATAGTAATAATAACTTAGAGGGCCAAGCGGTTACTGATTTTAAGAGCCTCAATCCTAAAGATCAATTGCTGGCTTATATAAAACAAGAAGGTGTGTACCCGATAAATATAAGGTTTGCTGTAGCTAGTAAAGACAAAAAACAGCCATAGGCAAGTTATGCCTCTATACAGGTGGCAGATATGTATTTTAACAAGTAATTAAATTTTCTTGCTTAGTGTTGTTACGATTAAACTAAGAGATTGCCAGCTTCCTTTTCTATATCTTGATCGTTTTTAGCATGACATGGATTGCCACAACATGGTAGAACATTTTCTCCATCTTTAACGAATACAACCATACGCTGGCTAATTGCTAGGGCTAAATATACTGCTCCGCCAACAACAGTCCCCGACCCTACAGCAATGCCGGCTAGGACGGAAGATGATGTACCCACGGTTATCCCTCCAAGTACTCCAGCGCCCCCCAAAATACATCCAGCTACTGCTGCTACTCGCCCCCCAGATAGTTTTTTGTCTGAATAATTCTGATCTTGTCCATGGTTTATAGGATTTTGATTAAAACTTTGTTTAATATTAGATGAGATATTAGCTATAGTCATTATATATTTCCTTATATTTGTTTAAATTAAAAGTAAATTTTTAGTCTATTAAGTTATATACCTAATAGATAAAAGCGGCAGTTGAAAATGCTGAAATTTAGCCTTTTTATCTGCTGCGATATTATAGTTAATTTAATATTTTTAAGTATCACTAAAAAAATAGTAACTGCGAGATATTATAAAAATCATAGCAAAAAAGCAAGATATTTTATTTAATATGCAAGTACATTTGATAAAAAGAATAAATACTTAAACTAAATTGAGATATACTTCTTGTTATCAAGTTGTCAATATTAATGTAGTTATGTGTTGTTCTATTTATTTTTTGCTTAATTTTATTTGATTCTGAATAAATATTGTTTAGATATTATTTTTAACTCTTAAACTTGTGTGACTACTTTTTGATTTAGCACCTGTATAACCTACGAAACACTGCCTTGGCTAAAAACTTATAATCACTTGCTGAAAACCCGCATTTCTAACTGCCACGTGTATATACAGGTTATACTTGAATCTGTATATAATTAAAGAACAATTTTGCACGAATATTAAAAACTTGCTCTTTGTCTATTGCTTTTAAAAAAAAACCATGTACACTCCCATACATAATAGTAATGTGCTTATTTATTAAGCTTTCTATTGTATGAAATAAAAAAAAGCTTGCAATTGCTATCTATTTATTTATAATAGCTGTTATTGAATTGCTTCGTTGGGTCTGTAGCTCAGTTGGTTAGAGCGCACCCCTGATAAGGGTGAGGTCGGCAGTTCGAGTCTGCCCAGACCCACCACTAACGTAATTTATTTCATGTATGGGGCTATAGCTCAGCTGGGAGAGCGCCTGCTTTGCACGCAGGAGGTCAGCGGTTCGATCCCGCTTAGCTCCACCATTTTACAAATCCTAGCTTTTTTCCTTAATCTTATATTTTTATATAATTAAAAATATCTTCTACTCCTAGTTAATTATTTTTTTGGCTCTAGCTTTAACCACAAAGCATAATTTTAAAAGCTGATGCACTAACTAATAGCTATTATTCTTTACCTTTCTGATTTGGCAAAATAAACTAATTTAATTAAACTATAGATACCTCGCATCAAATTAATATTTTAATGGAATAATTAGCATGTCTGAAATCACTTTTCAATCTTCACGATTACCAAGTGCTCTACAAGCTCAAAACCAGCCTAATAGTCAAGACCAGCCTAATATAGGAACGACGGCAAATAGTAGGTCAGTAATCTCTATAGCAGATGTAAAACAAAAAATTTTAACCGACATAGAGCACCAGGTAAGCAACAACATTGCACCTGAAGATAAAAAGGCACTTATATCTGCTGTGATAAAGGATTTAGAAAAAACTTATCTTACTAATTCCAATAACAATCCCAAAGATCCAACTGCTTGGGAATGGAATGATTGGAAAGATGCGCTTTATAATCAACAGTCTAAAACCACAGAAGGTAAAAAAAATTATCCTATAGATAAGAGTAATCAGAAACAAATATTAGAAATCACACGAATATTAAGTAAAGCATTAACGGAAGATCAATTCTATGAGGTAGCAGAAGGTCTTAATAAAACTGAAGATAATTTCCATATTACACCAACCGACTTATACTCCTATAAAACATCATCTAGCGGAAAATTTATGAAATTATTCAAAATATTTGATAAATTTAATCAAATGAATACGCCTATCAATAAGTTTATTGAAGCAGCAATTAAGCAAGGGCTTATTGAAGAAACAACGATTAATCAAATCTTCTCTAGTGTACAGAAGACTTCTGATTAAATATACAGCTTTAAAATTATATACACCTTTTCATGATATGTGTATTGTATTTTTATTCATTTTTCTGTAAACTCTATCTAGAGTCATTAGGCTAGGTAGTCGCTTTTACTTTTTGTAGAAGAGGAAAGTCCGGGCTCCACAGGGTAAAGCGCCAGGTAACTCCTGGGAGGCGAAAGCCTACGGAAAGTGCAGCAGAGAATAGACCGCCAGTTTTTACTAACTGGTAAGGGTGAAACGGTGCGGTAAGAGCGCACCGCACAGCTGGTAACAGCTTGTGGCATGGTAAACCCCGCTTGGAGCAAGACTAAATAGGAATCCTATGGTGTTACCCGCACTGGATTCGGGTAAGTTGCTAGAGGTGCTTGGTGACAAGCATCCCAGATGAATGACTACACAGGTATTGCAAAATACTAGACAGAACCCGGCTTATAGGCCTATTGACTCTATAAATTTTCTACTTAAATGCCTTTACCCCTCAAAAATAACGATGGCATAGCCCCCTGTTTGTATATCTAGGGAAAGTTCGTGAATTCATCTACAATCACAAATTATTATTTTACTAAGAGCACAAATAATGCAGCTAGGAAAAAATCATAATACGTGCATACAATTCATTTTTTGTTGTGCTTTGCTATCTTTAGAAATGCTAATTTTTTTATCTAATGATATGTTCCTGCCAGCAGTTCATGAAATTGCCGCAAAATTTGCAATTAATCAAGCTTCAGCTCAACAGTCTGTAACGCTATGGTTTATTGGTTCCGCAATGGTACAATTAATGTCAGGACCTTTAGATGAACGTTTTGGACATAAAAAAACCTTAATAGCAGGAATCTTAAACTTTACTCTCGCATCATTAGTATGTTTTTATGCTACTGACTATACAATATTTTCTATAGGTCGTTTTTTTGAAGGTGCTTCTGTAGGGTTAATTCTCACCGCTGGCTATTCATTAATACACGAAACCAATGGTAGCATAAAAGCTATTAAAATAATTTCTATTATGCGAGCTTTTTCTATAATTCCAGCTGCTATCGGACCCACCGTCGGTGCTATCTTTATAACTTTTTTTAATTGGCAATCAATGTTTCTTTGGTTTACATTGTTAAGCTTCTGTTTGGCAATAATATTTTACTTTTATACACCGCAATGCAAACAAACCCTATCTACTACTATTAACGTAAAACAAATCATTTCTTCATATTTACGTATGCTCAAATGCAAACAAATGATGGGATATGCAATATCCTCAACTTTCATTTTGATGCTATTAGTCTTTTGGATTGTTGAATCAGTAAAAATTATTATTCAGCATGATCAACAAAGCATTAAAACATATGGCATTATTCAGTGTTCGGTTGCCTTAATGCTCTCTGTAGGAAGTATGTTTGCTGCTAAAGTAAGCAAATCTTCTAACTTAAAACTATCTATTGCTAGTATTCTTAGCATAAACTTTTTATGCATGACACTTGGGTATGCCTTATTAAGTATAATGGAAGTCCCCATCAGCTTATCAGCTATTTTAGTAGGAATTACTTTTCTATGTTCTGGAACTATTAGCGAAATATTAAACAGATTAGCAATAGAGCACTCCCCTGAAAGTGTAGGCATGAGCAATTCTTTTATTATTGCAGTAAGGTCTATTGGTGCATCAGTTGCTTGTGTAATTGGCGGTTTAGTGTTAATTAACATGAAAACTTTCTTTGCGATATCATCTATATATACTTTTATATCTTTATTTATTTTTATCAAATACAAAAAAGTTACCCTTAAAGAAATATCATAATTGAGATTTTTTATATTCAACTCACTTTAAAAGACGAATTTTTAAAAATAACTTAATAAAAAATTCATTTATTCTCAACGGCTACTAATATAAAAATATAATTGTTTTAGTTTTAAGAAGTTATATTTTAATCTGTCGCTAAAATATATCTACATATTTGCACAGATTATATTTTAGATATTATAACATCTAAGAATATAATAAATTATGTTAATAAGGATAATATCTTATGAAGATTTTAGCATTTGCAGCATCGAATAGTCAAAAATCGATAAACAAACAATTAATATTATATGCAACTAAAATAATTAGCACTAATGATATTGAAATTCTTGATATTAATGATTATGAGATTCCTATTTATAGTCCGGAGCGAGAACAACAGTTTCTTAAAAATGGTAATCCGCCAGAAAAAGCACAACAATTTTATAATAAAATTAGCAATGCAGATGCATTAATAATTTCCTTTGCTGAGCATAATGGTTCCTATACTGCGGCTTATAAAAATCTTTTTGACTGGGCATCTAGAATCAATCCAAAAGTATACCAAAACAAGGATACTATTATGCTTGCGACTTCTCCAGGAGCAAAAGGTGCAAGTAGTGTACTCCAGAGCGCAGTTGATTCTGCCCCTTATTTTGCTGCTAATGTTAAAGCAAGTTTATCTATTCCTAATTTCTATCAAGTTTTTGATAGTGAAACTAACAAACTAACAGATAACGAGCTTAATTCACAGCTAATTTCTGTGCTAAATAAGCTGCAAGATTAACCTTTTAACTATATCTATTTATACACCTTCTACCTGAAGATATATAAACAACAAGATAATTAATATTGTATTTTTAAAAAAAAATCATTAGTATCTTATTGTCGTTTTATATTTAATATTGAATATCTTCAGGAAAATGAAATGATAATAGGCATACCAAAAGAAATAAAAGATCAAGAATATCGTGTTAGCATTACTCCACATGGTGTTAAAGAATTAAGACAACATAATCATACGGTTTTAATAGAAAATAATGCAGGTATTAGCTCTGGGTTTACCAATGATGATTATGTTAATTCAGGGGCTAAAATAGTATCGAGTATTGAAGAAGTTTTTGCAGGTAGTCAATTAATAGTAAAAGTAAAAGAACCTCAAGCAAAAGAAAGAGCTTTACTAAAACCAGAACATACTCTGTTTACCTATTTACATTTAGCAGCCGACAAAGAGCAAACGCAAGATTTAATTAAATCTAAAGCAACTTGCATTGCATATGAAACTGTTACAGATCATAGGAATAAACTTCCCTTATTAACTCCTATGTCTGAAGTTGCTGGTCGTGTAGCTATTCAGGCTGGAGCTAGATGCTTAGAAAAATCATCTAACGGATGTGGCACTTTGCTTGGTGGGGTTCCAGGAGTAAAACCAGCTAAAGTCGTTATTATAGGTGGGGGTGTTGTTGGCAGAAATGCTACTACAATGGCAATAGGCATGGGGGCAGATGTAACCGTACTCGATCAATCTCTCGATGTGTTACGTCATCTAGATGATATGTTTGGCAATAGAATTAAAACTGTATTTTCCACTCCTCATTCTTTATGGTATCAATCTACTAGAGCAGACCTACTTATTGGCAGCATTTTAATTCCTGGTGCTGAAGCTCCTAAATTAATCTCTAAAGAAATGATTGCTGAAATGAAACCAGGGTCAGCTCTAGTCGATGTAGCTATTGACCAAGGTGGTTGTGCAGAAACATCTACCGCAACAACTCATGACAACCCAATTTATACAGTAGATGATGTTGTACACTATTGTGTTGCCAATATTCCTAGCATTGTTGCCAGAACCTCAACATTAGCACTTAGCAATGTCACCCTACCATATATAATTCGCATGGCGAACCAAGGAATTAACCAAGCGTTACAAAATAATCCGTATCTAAGAGAAGGGGCAAAT
This sequence comes from Candidatus Gorgonimonas eunicellae, assembly GCA_929200395.1. Classification (GTDB taxonomy): domain Bacteria; phylum Pseudomonadota; class Gammaproteobacteria; order Pseudomonadales; family Endozoicomonadaceae; genus CAKMZJ01. The sequence continues at coordinate 37,845 of CAKMZJ010000002.1, forward strand.
GTTGTAAATGGTAAAATCACTTGCAAGTCTGTCGCCGAAGCGCAAAGCTTAGAATATACCGCTATTGAAGATTTATTGTAATTAAATATTTATAATAGTTGCATTATAAGATAAACTCCGTTTTACAGGTTAAAAAAAATTCTTAATCGGAGATTATCCACAATGAAAATCAGCAAGTACTTGCTACCAACACAGAAAGAAGTTCCTAGTGATGCAGAAATAATTAGCAGTCAGTTAATGTTACGAGCTGGGATGATACGTAAATTAGCATCAGGGCTATATACATGGCTACCACTAGGATTTAAAGTATTAAAAAAAGTTGAGGCTATTGTATGCAAACATATGAATGCTTCCGGAGCTTTGCAAGTACTAATGCCAAGTGTACAACCAGCTGAATTATGGAAAGAAACCAAACGCTGGGATGATTTTGGCGATGAGTTATTACGTATAAAAGACAGACACAAAAGACAGTTTGTCGTCGGCCCAACTCATGAAGAGGTGATAACTAATATTATTCGTGATGAAATTCAAAGCTATAAGCAGTTACCTATAAATCTTTATCAAGTACAAAATAAATTTCGCGATGAACGCAGACCTAGATTTGGCGTGATGAGATGTAGAGAGTTTTTAATGAAAGATGCCTATTCTTTCCATACAAGTAATGAATGCCTTAATGAAACTTACCTTAATATGCGTGATACCTATATCAATATTTTTGATGAAATAGGAGTTGATTATCGTATCGTAGAAGCCGACAGCGGTGCTATTGGTGGTAGCAAATCAGAAGAATTTCATGTGCTAGCTAACTCTGGAGAAGATCAATTAGCAATTTGCGACAGTAATAATTATGCTGTAAATATAGAAAAAGCCGAAGCACATGCAGTTACTAATGGTAGTGAGAACCAAGAGCAACAACCACTTAAAGCATTTCATACCCCTGATATAAAAACTATAGAGCAGTTAACAACAACATTTAATATTGATATTAAAAACACAGTAAAAACTTTAATAGTTAAAGCAAAAGAGCACTCTAAGCATAAATTCATTGCCTTAGTAATTAGAGGCGATCATCAGTTAAATGAATTAAAAGCAGCAAAATTAGACTGCGTTAACTCTAAATTACGTTTTGCAACAAGTGAAGAAATAAGTAATGAACTTGGAACTTATGCTGGATATCTAGGACCAGTTCACTGCTCAATTCCAATAATAGTAGATCATAGTGTAGCTAATATGCGCAATTTTTATGCTGGTGCCAATTCAGATAGCTACCATTTTAAAGGTATCAACTGGGGTAGAGATTGCCATCATACAGAAGTTGCAGATTTGCGTAACGCTGTAGAAGGTGATCGCATTGTTGGCTCTGAAGATACTATTAAAATAACAAGAGGAATTGAGGTTGGACATATTTTTCAACTGGGTACTAAATATAGTGAATCAATGAAAGCTAATGTTATAAACAACAATGGTAAAGCTACTCCTCTGAGCATGGGCTGTTACGGTATAGGTGTTTCTCGAATTGTTGCATCAGTTATTGAACAAAACTATGATAGCAAAGGTATAATTTGGCCTAAATCTATAGCACCTTTTCAAGTAGTAATTCTTGCAATAAAATATAAATCTGAAAAAGTAAAACAACAAGCAGATCAAATCTACCAAAAGCTACTAGATGCAAACATCGAAGTTTTATTTGATGACCGCAACATTAGCCCAGGTATTAAATTTGCTGAAGCAGAACTAATTGGTGTGCCTCATTGCATAGTAATTAGCGATCGCAACCTAGAAAACAATGAAATTGAATACAAAAATCGAGCTAATAGTGAAAACAATTGCAAGCTAAAAACTGATTTAGTATTTGATTTTATTATTAACCTTACTAAAAATTAAGGTGCGATTATGCAAAAATATATGCATTCAACTTGAAAGCATGTAGACTAAATTTCAAGATGCTAGTTTTTTCTTTCAAAATATCCTACTCATAATAGCCTTTTAGTTAGCAAATCTAAATATAGCATCTTGTCTTCAAAAAATAGTATATTATAATAATCTAGGTATGAACCTAACTACCACCTATATAATAATAAACTTAATATTCTAATAAAAAAATAATAATAAGGTTTAAAATGAATTTATTAATCATATTTATATCACTAATAATACAGTCAGCTATATCCATGCCTATAGTAAATAATATCAATACCGAAGTAGAGCAAATAAAAAAAATTTTAATACAAGAAAAAATACAATTAAAACAGCTTAATGATGGGGTTAGTTTTTTAGAGTATACTACCACTGATGATAGAAAAAATTTTCTTGTGTCTCCATTTTTTAAGAATAGATGTGGATCATTATATTGTTTAATTGCAGATGAGAATTTTAAAAAAATTATAGAGCAAAACTTAAAAGAACTAGATATTTTTGACTTTTTTGAGTTATTTACAGCAACAAAAAATTATAGATTATCTGCTGTTGATTTTATTTTAACAAACAATTATCTCGATGAATTCTCCAAGAGTAAAATGCTGTTATTAACCCAAAAAGGGGTTATTGTGGGAAGTGGAATATTAGCAGAAGATTTAGAAAACAAGAGAGATTGTGATGCCGCTATTAATAAAATATTAAATAATTTCAAAATGAAATTTAATGACAACCCATCAAAATACGCCCATTATTTGAAACAAGAAAGTAATGCAAGTAATTTATATAAATTTATATCTGTTGCTCATTTTACAACCCCATGGGAGTGCAATTTCTACAATTATAAAGACAATTACTTTACACTTAATTATGGATATTCAATTTTTACTAAGTTTATGCAAACTTTTGCTAATACTATTATCGTAGATAACCCTTATGGTAGAGCATTTAGATTATTTTGCAAAAATAGAACATATGCATTAGATATTATCTTGCCTTATAAGTTAGATAAAAACACCTGTCATGTACATGCACTTGTACCCAAAGGATATTTAATTAACCTTATTCAAAAATTGAATAAGTCTCAAAGTGAAAATAGCTACAAACAATATTATCTAATTATGCCTAAGTTTGAATTTAAGCAACGTAATAATGATATAACAACTTATATTGAAAAATCGCTATTAGATAATTCTAATATAAGCGAAGGGGTTAGCTCAGATGCGAAAACAACAGTAATATTGCAAGATATGAATATCAAAGTAAATACAAAAGGTATAAATATAAATGAAACAAATAATTCCCAAATAATAAATAGTGATATCAATGAGGATAAGATAATAAGAGACAATAAGACTATAATAACTGACCCATTCTTTTTTATGCTTAGTGAATTAGATTATTCTTTAAATAACAGTGTAACTATTAAAAGAATAATAGCATTAGGCAAGATTAACAATCCAAATATTATTGAATAAATATAGCATGCAATTTATAACATAGTTTATATATTGAAACTTTTTATCTGCTTTTAATCTATACTACACAAAGCAAAATATTAGTCATATAGATGTAATTTAACAGGGTAGATTTGTCATAAAAACACTTTGAAAGTTATCCTATATGCAGTAAATATTTTGCTGTAAATTAAATTTCATCAACCTCTAAAAAACACTGCAATTTATAAACTATAAAAGTATTGTATTATGAATCAACTAACTGCAACGACAATCCTCACTACTCAAAACACTTTTGATATTAGCAATACAAAAATACAACAGATTAAAGCAGAAAAACAAATAGGCATAAATAAAAAGATAAAAATAACTTCAAAGGAAATCACACAAACATATTTTTCAGGGTTAGTTTATCGACTTGACACTAGATCATTAAGTGAAATAAATGCTAGCGGAGGTTTTTATCCAAAGAATAAAAAAGAAAACAATGAACCATTATTAGCTAAAAACATGTGCCAAACTACTAAAAAACATGATAATGGACAAGATATAATTGAATCCTATGTATACACATGGAGTCAAAAAGGAGTTATCTCTACATCTAAAAACTTTATTTATTTTAACGTTGGCAGAACATGGAATGATGATTTTAAATATGTAATAGACAGCATTGTTGATGATAATTACGGTCTAGATATAGATAAAACTATGCACTTTTTAGAATGTTGTGAAAAATACGAGGTTATCTTTGAAAAGCCTATTACAAATGAGTGTATTATTGGCTACTTTAATGGTATGAATCATAGTAATACATTTTATCCCAACAGCTTGTATAGAGGATGTTTTAGCTGGAATAGCGAAAACGTAGTAGTTAATTACAAGTCTAAAATTTTTAAACATTCTTTTTTAAAACATGAATATGTTTAGGTCTCAAACTTCCAGCTTACACCCGCATAAAAAACTATTTTTGAACTATTTTATTTATTTTTTATCTTTATATAAACCCTTAAAGCAAATTATTAATATTTAAAAAATATTGAAAATAAACATTTATAAACTTTTAAATCATATATTTTCAGACAATAAAAGGATGTTATTATGCAATCACTAAGAGCTACAACGATACATGATACAACGACGCATGATACAACGACGCATGATACAACGACGCATGATACAACAACGCATGATACAACGACACATGATACAACGATAAAAACTATAATGGCAATTAATTCAGAATTGCTTTCAATCTTATATCTTAAAAAATCTACTCATACAGATTATTTTGAAAATAAAAGTTTTACTATTGATAAAAAAAATATAAAACAGCTTAAAGTAGAAAAACAAATAGGTCTAAATAAAAAGATAACAGTAGCTTCAACAGCAAACCCAGAAAAAAAACCAATAGAAATTACACAAACATATTTTTCAGGGTTAGTTTATCGACTTGATACTAGGTCATTAAGTGAAATAAACGCTAGAGAAGGGTTTTATCCAAAGAATAAAAAAGAAACCAATGAACCGTTGTTAGCTAAAAATGTGTGTAGTGTTAAAAAACATGATAACCAAGAAGATATAGTTGAATCCAATGTGTTTACATGGAATCAAAAAGGAATTGTTGCTACATCTAAAAATTTTGATGTTTTTAATGTTGATAGAAAATGGAATAATCATTTTAAATATGTAATTGATAGTACTGTTGATGACAACTACGGCTTAGATATAGATAAAACCATGCAATTTCCAGAAGGTTGTGAAAAATACGAGGTTGTTTTTGAAAAACCTATTAAAAAGGAATGCATAGTTGGGTATTTCAACGGCATGATTCATAATACTACATTTTATCCTAACAGTTTGTATAGAGGATGTTTTAGCTGGGAAAGTGAAAACGTTGTTGTGGATTATAAATCTAAAATAACTAAACATAATTTTTAAAACATGTGTATGTTTAGCTGATAATTACGTAACAATATATTTACCCTCTAATATGCCAAGAATAAATTATACTGCCAATCAAGCATAAAATTAACGGTAGCAATAGGCAAAAAATAGGATGTATATTCAATACCAAACTCAAAGACCCCATGGTTTTTTGTAAAATAATAAAAGCAGATCCAAACACGATACCAAGCACAATTCTGATGCCTAAATTAGCCGTACGCATATTACCTGATATCACTTGCATACTGGCAAATATCAGTACTAAAATAACCAAAGGTTGTAATAACTTCTTCCATAAAGATAATTGATACTCTTGAGACTGTATACTTTCTTGTTGTAAATACTTATTGTAGCTAATCAATTCCATTATTGATAAAAAATCTGGAGAAATAAGTGCTGTTTGTAGTATCTTTGTAGATAAAGATATATCCCAGACTAAAGAATCATAATACTCCTTAATATAACCTATGCTTTCTCCTGTAGCATTATAATTAATAATATATTTATCAACATTAGTTAAAATCCAGTGCTTGCCCTCTACTATTTGAGCATAACTAGCTAAAATCAACTCTTGAAGACGCATGTCTTTGCTAAATACAAACCTAGAAATACCATTAACTTTGCCATTTAACTCTAATGAATTAATATTAATAAATTCATTATCATCTTTACGCCAAACACCTGTTAGAATTTTACTGCTTTTACTATTTACTAGTATTTTTTTATTTATTTCAGCCTTTCTTACTGCATATGGTGCTACAAACTCGCTTACTAACATACTAAATAATATAATTATTATTAGTGCTTTGGATATCATTTTAAATATTTGCAGGTTGGAAACTCCTAACGATCGCATTGCAATTAACTCGTTATCTGCTGCAATGCCCCCTAGCCCTGATAAGCATCCAGTTAATGCTGCCACCGGCATAAATTCTTCGATATGCCGAGTAATATTTAGCAACACATAAATAGCAGCCCTGTACGCAGTATAATGATACTTGACATCTTCTAACTCAGATATAAAGGAAATTAAAAAATCTAATGATAATACCACGAATAAAACTACTATCGTAGCTAGCAATAGTTTTTTCCCTAAATATATTTCTAATTTTTCCATAAATAATATTTTCTATACATCAAATAATTTTTAATTGAGTTAAAAAAATAAAAAAATGCTACTAGTAGCCCCATTACAATATGAACAACCCATATTGTATATGAATAATTAACACCATATTTTTCAATGTTATTTCTGCAATATACAAGCAAAGCTAAATAAAATAAATATGCTAATATACCAAATGGTAATCTAGTAAATCTACTTTTTCGTACCTCGCCTTTAGATAATATAAAAGCAAGTATCGTAATAATAATAACAACAATTGGCATTGATATACGCCATAATAATTCAGCTCTATCTTGAACATCTAAGGATTGCAATAAAGTACTAGTAGGCAATGCCTGCTTGCGATCAATTTCTTGAAATACAGAGGAAAACTGTAATTTAACCGCACATTTTTCAAAAGATACACTACGAGATACACCGCTAAGCTTAGTTATATCATATCTATTACCAGATTCTAAAATCAAGAATTTATCTTTTACTTTGCTATCATTGTCTCTATCATGGTCAATATATGCATGCTCAGCTAATAAGATTATAAAGCTATCATTTTCTTTATAATCTTGATAAGCAATAAAAACATTACCTATGTTTTCTTTATCTTTATCAATTGATTCAGCGTATATAACTTTTTTACCGCCTATTTTTTTAAACTTTTTCTGAGTTAAAACTTCAAATTTATTTTCAGATATTTGTTTTTGCAATATTGTTTCAACCTTAGTAAGGCCTAAAGGCGATAAATAGAAACTAAAATACACAACTATTATTGTAATAATGCTAGCCGGCAATAAAGTTGTTGCCAATACTTTATGCTCAGAAATACCACAAGCATATAAGATTACCATTTCTTGATTAGCATATAAATTTCCATATGTAACTATTATACTGATTAATAGTCCAAGTGGTAAAATCATTGTTAAAAATTCAGGTAGTCTCCATAACATAATACTTAAAGCAAAACTTAACTTTAATGATCCTGTAGCAACATCTTCTAGATAATTAACAAATCTAGAGCTAGCAATAATAATTAAAATAATAAGAGAAATTACTATTGCATTCTGTAAAACTTGTTTTGATAAGTATCTAGTTAATAAAAAGTGCATTCCTTAACCACCTAAATATATTGTTTTGTACACATTACTATCGCCAATAATAGTGTTTAATTTTTTTATTTATGCTGATATTATCAAAATGCTATAATAATAGCAATTTAAGCTTAAAATGTTATTTAATTTAAGGTAGAATACCTAACTACTTATCATTCGAAAACTTCCATAAAGACGTTTAACATTTTATTGAGATATCATGAAAGAATACAAAAAAAATTTTATAGACTACGCTATAAATATCGAAGCACTTAAATTTGGATCGTTCGAATTAAAATCGGGAAGGCACTCTCCATATTTTTTTAATATGGGTTGTTTTAATACAGGAAAATCAATACAAAAACTAGGATACTTCTATGCTCAAGCTATAATTGATAGCAATATAGAGTTTGACTGCATATTCGGGCCAGCATACAAAGGTATACCTCTAGTTATAGCTACATCAATAGCTTTAAATAAACTATTAGATAAAGATATACCATGGAGTTTTAATCGTAAAGAAGCTAAACAACATGGCGAAGGAGGAGTATTTGTAGGCAGTAAATTACATGGTAAAGTATTAATTATTGATGATGTAATTACCTCAGGTAAAGCAATTAATGAAGCCATAACGCTGATTAAAACTGACAAAAATGCAGAGATATCAGGATGTTTAGTAAGCTTAGACCGACAAGAAAAAAGCTTAAATAGTAATCTATCATCTATAGAGCAAATTAGCTTAGATAACAACATACAGGTCACAAGTATAGTTAAGCTACAAGATTTAATTGAATACTCTAAAGATAACTCAAATTTAAAACATTACCATCAAGAGATAGAAGATTATAAAAATAAATACGGCGTATAATTCTATATATACGTGGCAGTTGGAAATGCTAGAAGTGCGAGTTTTCATCTGCCACGTGTATTTTACATAGTACCAGTGTAATCTATAAGGTTTTGATAATCATCTGGCATATTAATTATATTAGCGTTTTTCTTATTAGCTCCTATAATCTTTAAATTATTATATTTATCTTTTGTTAATTCACTTAACTCATTAGCAGACGCGACAATTGTTGGTCGTAAAAACAACATAAGGTTTTTCTTATTAGCGGTCTTGCCATTTTGAGTGAATAATAGCTTACCTAAAATAGGTATATCTCCTAAAATAGGAATTTTACTTTTACTATTGCCATTAGTGCTTTGTATTAATCCACCTATTACTATAGTTTGTCCGTTTTCTACTAAAACAGTAGTTTTTAATGATCTATTTTTATAAACAATACCATCGTCATACAATTTAGACGCTGATAGATCTACATTTGAGACTTCTTGTTCTATAGACAACCTTAAACTATTGCCAGCATTGATATGTGGAGTAATTTTTAACTGAATCCCCACGTCTTTTCTTTCTCTAGTGACAAAAGGACTCTGTTGTCCTGCTGTAGTTTGATAAGCTCCGGTTTTAATTGGAATATTTTCACCAACTAAAAACTCTGATTTAGTATTGTCTAAAGTTAATATACTAGGTGTAGAAAGTATATTATTCTTACCATCTGTTCTCAGAGCCTTAACTACCGAGCCTAAACTACCAATCTTAATATCTAACTTGCCATGTTTAAATCCTTCATGAGACATATTTACTGAAAGCAACCCGCCATCAGGATTTATATTGCTATCGTGTGCTAAACCTTGCCAATTAATACCAAAGTCACTCGATAAATCGTCACTTACCTCAACAATGACTGCTTCTAAGAGAACTTGAGATCTAGGGATATCTAATTTATGAACTATACCTTCTAATTCTTTAAGAATATCTGGATCTGCTATCATTACCAAAGCATTTTGCGATACATCAGGTTTAACAAATACGCCAGGTGCTTGAGCTGCATAGGTATAACCACCAGATTTTGATACATTAGATTGCATTAACCCTTGAGGTCTACCATTGCTAGATTTTTTAGCTCCTTTGGCACTTATTAGTGAATTAGAAGCTTCAGCTAATATTTCAGCTATATTTTGAGCATCAGCATGCTTTAAAAACATTACCTTTGTAGTATTTTTTTGTGCTCTGCTGTTATCTAAAATAGCAACAAGTTTTTTAATTTGGTCTCTTTTACCCTGATTACCCTTAACAACTAAGCGATTGCTGTTTTCATCTGCAATTATTTGTAAGACTGCGGTATTATTTACCCTAAAATTTAAAGTGCTATTAATAATATTTGCTACATCTGTTACCCAAGCATGCTCTAATTGAATAACTTCGTAATCACTAGCTGTATCTATACTTGTTAATAATTCTTTTGCTTTTTCTACATTCTCTAATAAGTCAGATACTATAACTGAATTTGATGCAATAGAACCTGCAACATGACCAAATGATGATATTAACGGTTTAATAATAGAAACAGCTTCCATTGCTGGAATATTTTTTAATTCAATTACTTGAGTACAGTTGACACCATGAACACCTGATTCACTTCCAAAACTTGCAGAGTTTTTAGATGACGCTTGAGGTATTATATTGATTACATCCCCTTTATAAATAACCGCATAACCATTTACTGACATAACTTGACAAAATACTTCAAATACATCGTTAGCACTAAGTGCTTTAGAAGATAAGACTGTAACAGTGTTGCCACCCTTTATTTTAGGGTCAATAACAATTGTCTTGCCTACAATTTTAGCTATTTGATTGATAAATTCTCGAATGTCTGTATTTTTCTGAGTTATATGCCATAATTTTTCTTGAACAGCTTTGTCTTTTAGAGCTGGTTTATTCTTTTTTTCAGATTCAATGTTCTGCTCTAAGTCTTTATTAATTCGCGAGTCTTTAGTACCTTCGATTAAATCAACTTGAGATGCAGAATTAACTAATTTTAATTGTTCTTGTAACTCTTGTTTTGAATCTTTTTGCAATGCTAATCCATTAAAAATGAAAGCACTCATTAGTAAAATTATAATATTAGTTTTTTTAAACATTTTATTCATATATTCTTACGCCGGCCTTTGCAGGTTGTTAAATAGATTTTACTATTTTAAAATATTTCCTTAAAAGCACTATAATTCTGCATGTATCATAATAATTATGATAAAATACATTGTTTTATTGCTTATTAATTATGGGTCATTAATATATCACTTACACATGACTGTTATTATTAATAACTGTTAAATATTTTTTATGGAGTTAGTGATAATTTATCTTGTAAGCATAACTTTTCTAAATTATTATTAGTTTTAATAATAATATGATCATTATTTATTCCATAAAGATATCCACCACCAGGAATATGATCACCTATAAAATAAATTTTTGTTTGCCCTTTAAAGCTTATAATAACACTGCCTAAATTTTTATTTCCTGCTCCTAAGTTAGAAAGTATTCCTTTTAACACTAAATCTCTTTTAGCAACAGGTAATTCTTTATTAGACGGCTGTTTAACAGCTTTATTGTCTAATTCATAGTTTTCTCCAAATACTAATTTAAACTTATTATACTGAAATACTTCCGGTTTAAAAGAGTAAGCTTCTATTTTCTTTGTAGATATTTCTATATTTTGCAGTAATTTTGTATAATTATTGAGATTAATCGCCTCTACCATTATATTTAATAAAACTATCACAAGTGCAATAGCAAAAATTATCTGCTTATTTATTTTATTTATATAGTTAGCTCTGACCATTTCTATAGCCCATAAACAATTAGAATGAATTTAATAAAAATATTACAAGTATTTATGTATCACAATATAGCACGTCAATTAATAATTATTTTAAGTTGCGCTCTCAATACTTTTTACTTGAAGATTAGCTTTGTCAGCAAGTAGATATTTTATCTATAAACTAAGAACTATTTTATGCAGTTAAAAAACAATAACTGCATCTATAAAACATGCTACTATTCATAACCGATAAAACTAAAACAATCAGCTCTAAAATGATATTTAAGCAAACATCTACATACAGCTAAGTAACTGCTAGTTATTTTATCACTCATAAAATAAGATAACAAGAAAAACCTTTGTTTGTTGTATCTCTACCCATTAGTATTTATATATCTTCTACTTGAAGATATATCTTTTCATCAGTTAGTTTTTGGCTTATTAGAAGCTAGTTTAAGGACTAAGATACCAACTACCGCCGATAGAATTGACCCTATTAATATTCCCACTCTGTTGGCATCAATAATATGAGGCAAAGCCCCCTCAAAAGCTAAAGAACTAATAAATAAACTCATAGTAAACCCTATACCACATAAAATAGCGGCACCATATAATTGTAACCATGTTGTATTATCGGGTAGTTTCGTTAATTTTAGCTTTGCCCCTATATAACTAAATAAAAATACTCCTAATTGTTTACCAAAAAACAACGCAGCTATAATGCCTAAAGTGATAGTCGATGATAAATCATTAGCGTCCAAATCTTTAAATATCACCCCTGAATTAGTAAAAGCAAATAGAGGCAATACAAAATAATTTACTTTATCATGCAATAGAGAAGTTAAACTAGCTGAAGGAGAATAGCTTTTTTTCTCAGTTTTGTTTTTGTCTTTACATTTAACTTCTTGAGGGATTGTCATTGCAATCAATACTCCTGCTAAAGTTGCATGAATGCCTGATTTTAATAAAGCTATCCACATACATAAACCTAGTATTGAATACCAAAAAAGCTTTCTCACATGTAATAAATTTAATATTAATAAGCCAGCAAAACACCCTAGTGCTATAGCTAGAGAAAATAAAGATATTTTTGCTGTATAGAAAAAAGCAATAATTAAAATAGCGCCTAAATCATCGACAATAGCTAGTGTTAATAAAAATGTTTTGAGCGATGCAGGCACTCGATTGCCTAAAATAGATATCACACCAACAGCAAATGCTATATCAGTTGCAGCTGGAATCGCCCATCCTTTTAATGCTATTGGATCATGATGAGGAAACTGAGTAACCCCATAAAAAATCAATGCAGGCACAACTATACCCCCAATAGCACCTAATACAGGCAACATTATATTCTTAATGCTACGTAACTCTCCTATTAGGACTTCTTTTTTTATTTCTAGACCCACATTAAGAAAGAACAAACCCATTAGTCCGTCATTTATCCATAAAAGAACATTTTTGTGTAGCTCAATTGGACCAATAGTTAATTCAACAGGAGTATTAAGAAAAGCATTATAGTATTCTCCAAGAGGAGAATTAACCAAAATAAGTGCAATAAAAGTACAGGCAAATAACAAAACACTCACCGCATAGTCTTTTTTAAAAAATTTATCCAAATAACTACTATGCATTTTATCTCCTTTAAGTCATCTTCATTAAATAAATATGTTGGTCATTATACTATTTTCTTAAGTACTTTTAAAGAGTAATCTAAGATATAGTATATATTGTTATTAAAATATACATTTTGCTAGCTGATACAGATTACAAATATTAGCTCTTAAATCAGCTAACACTTAACAACAGATAACATTATCTCGTAACTTTGACTATATTTATTACTAGAATATCGATTAAACTTGGAGATAATAATGAATTTAAAACAGCTAAAGTATACAATAGAGGTATTTCGTAACAAACTTAACGTCTCTCTTACTGCAAAAAAACTTCATACATCACAGCCTGGAATAAGTAAGCAAATTCGCTTACTTGAGGAAGAATTAGGAACAGAAATATTTTATAGAAATGGCAAACACCTTAAAAAAACTACATTTGCAGGAAAAAAAATAATTGATAACATTAGCAAAATTTTATATAAAATCGATGATATAAAAAAAATAGCGGAGGAATATAATGACGAAAAGAAAGGTTGTCTTGATATTGCCACAACCCAAACTCAAAAAAGATATATACAAACAGATGTAGTAAAACAATTTATTAGCCTGTTTCCAGAAATATCATTAAAAATACACAACATACCAGATACCAGTATTATGCAAGATCTTTTAGATGATACTTATGATTTTGCTATCTTTTCTTCGGAAATAAAAAACAACAATAACAATAGCTTAGTGATACCATGCTTTCATTGGAAATTATCAATAATAACACCTAAAAACCATCCTTTAACTAAAATAACTAATTTCAATATACAAGTATTATCTAGCTATAATTTACTAACATATACAAAGCACTGCAATGGTCATGCCTCTATAGATAAAGCTTTCCGTAAAGCCGGAATATCTCCGCAAATTATTTTTACATCGATGGATACTAACTCTATTAAAAACTATGTGCGTATGAATTTAGGAGTAGGAATTATCGCCTATTTAGAATACGACCCCAATTTAGATGCAGATTTAACCATAATAGATGCCTCGCATATCTTTGATCTTTCCACCACTTTTATTGCTTTTCATAAAGGTGCGTTTTTTAGAAATTATATGTATAAATTTATCGAATTAATGGCCCCACATTTAACTAAAGATAAACTTATCGATCTAATAGAAGAACAAGACCATAAAAAACAAGAGACAGCCTTGATATTAGATAATATTTCTATCTACTAAAAAGTAATACAGCTATAAAGCCATTGATAAATCACACTACATTAGTGCTTTTGTCTCAATATACATATAATTTTTTAACTAGCAAAATACTTAGATAACTTAAGAAGCATATGCTTTTGAACCTAGCAATATAGCCCTTTGAGTATACTTTCTAACGAAGATCATAAATATTAAAATAAATATACCAATACTCAACATCCATAAAAAAGTTACACCTGGCTGAATATAAATAATAGATAGCTGATAATATAACGTAGCCACTGCATATGCTAAAAACAAACTCCAGATACTTATTATAGCAGACCACATAGTGGAAATTTCTTTGCTCATAATACCTATGACCGCAATACAAGGAGTATAAAGCAAAATAAATAATAAATAAGCGATAACAGCATGAATGGATCCAAACGACTTTATAATATTACTATTTGTTGCATCAGCATCGATAGTAGATGCCTTCTCAGCTTCATGAGATAAATTAAAAAACTCTAAAAAATTATCTGGTATAGTTAACAACGCCCCTATTATTTTATCAGTAACACCAAGGGATAACTCGCTTGTTTCTTCTTCATTAGTAGCATCCGCATATAGAGCTTTTATTGTTCCTACTACTGTTTCTTTAGCTAAAAAGCCTGTTATAATTCCAACAGTAGCTGGCCAGTTATCATCGTCTATTCCCATACCATTGAAAACAGGAGTTATAGATTTACCTACAGAGCTTAATAATGAATTTTGAAGACCTTGCTGATTAAAAGAACCATCTGTTTTTATTGATCCAAGTAAATTTAGAATAAAGGTTATTATTATAATTAGTTTTCCAGCTTTCAAGACAAAGCTTTTAGTTTTAATCCATGAACTAAATAATATTTCTTTAAATGGTGGTAACTGATAATTACCTAATTCAATAAAGTTTATACTTTGAGGGTAACTTCCTAAGATACTTTTTTTCATAATAAAAGCAGTAAACATCGCAGCTAAAATACCACAAACATACAATAAAAATATTACTCCAGCAGAATTATAAGGAAAGAATAAAGAAGCAAACAAAGTAAAAACAGGTAATCTAGCACTGCAAGACATAAACGGAATCATCGATATTGTTAGCAGTTTGTCTCTTTGATTTCCCATAGTTCTTGCTGCCATTATCGCAGGGACATTACACCCAAAACCTATTAGCATAGGAATAAAAGCTTTGCCTGGCAAACCTAAAAATGACATAAACTTATCAACAATTACTACAGCTCGAGCCATATATCCAGATTTTTCTAATGCAGATAAAAAACAAAACAATAAAAATATCGTCGGAATAAAAGCAGATATAGCTTTTATGCTACCACCTATACCATTGGATAAAATATCATTAGCCAGCTGTGGCACTGATATCTGGGTTAAAATAAATTTACTGCCATCTACAAATACAATATCAGATAACATTTCAAAACATTCACTAAATATTTTACTTGCAGACGTGGAAACTAAAAATACAAGATACATCATACCTAAAAATATAGGAACCCCTAATATTTTATGTAGCACAAACGCATCTATAATAGAGCTAGTACACTTTGTATCATGATTTTTGCTGATTTGTACTTTAGAAACTATTTTGTTGATTTTTTCATATCTTCTGCTTGCGATAATGACGTCTATTTCTTTATTTTCTATATTCGTTAAGTCATCTCTAAGAGATTTAGCCTTGCTTTCTAGAGCTGAATCACTACTTTTTATGCCTTCTAAGGTTTGTATTGCATGCCATCTTTTATTATTACTTACACAATCAAACATAGGATGTTTTTGTATTTCTTCTATAGAATTTTCTATTTTTTTGTCTAAATATGTTAATTCATTCGTTGGTGCTTTTTTAGTTTGAAGTATCGCCTTATTTATAACGTTTTTTAAATCAACAACATTTGTTTTGTTTGTTAATTCAGTTGGTATTACTTGACACCCTGATGCTACAGCAAGCTTATTAGCATCTATGGTTATTCCTAGTTTTTTACTAATATCTACCATATTCAAGATAATAATTACAGTAGTATCTAAGTCTTGTAGCTGTGATGTCAAATATAAGCTACGTTCTAAATTAGAGGAATCTATAACGTTTATAATAACGTCAATATCTTCCGTAAAAATGAAACTGCAGGTAGCGCTTTCATCATTTATAAAATTATGCGATGCATTTTCAAGATGGTAGACGCCAGGAAGGTCTACAATATTAATGTTTTGAGCGCAATGTTTATAATACCCATGCTTTTTGCAAGTTGTTACTCCATTCCAGTTTCCAGTCTGCTGATTACAGCCAGTTAATAGGTTAAATAAAGTGGATTTACCACAGTTAGGGTTTCCTACTAAGGCCACCATGGGAGCTTTCATGCTGGAAAAACCTCAATATTTGAAGCATCGCTACGCCTTATAGCGATGTAATACCCTCTTATTTTAATCTGTATAGCACCTTGAAATGGAGTTATACCTATAACTTTTAAAAAAGCTCCTGGAGTAAAGCCCATAGATAGCAGTCTACGCTTAGTATTTGTGTGTAATGTATTAATTTGCGATATTGAAACAGATTGACCTAGTTCAATGCCATCTAAAGTCACGATATTGCTCCTATTTGTAAAGTATAATCTTTAAATAAAGCTATAAAATATAAAAGTCGCCCCAAAAATATGATTTAATTTAACTATCTATTAATACTAAGGCACAATGTAATTGTATACCTAAATGAGAATGATTACAATCTACTTTTGCAAAAATATTCCAATATCAGGATTTTTCGAGGTTAAATCGCTGTATTTCTCTATAAATATTATAAACAGACTAATAGAATTTTGTTCTTTAGAGGTTAAGGAGATAGATAATACAGGAAAAAGAAACTACTCAGTTTTTTTCGTAGCTTTAATAGATATATTTTAGGGGACATCTGAAAAAATGTAATATTTTCTCACGCTGAGTACTGTCATGACATTTAGCCGCAGTTTCTACTAAAGAGTATACTAAGCCAATATCTTCATCGATACCAGCTTGAGCTTTCATACCAAAATAATACTGACTTACACTGTTATTCGCTCAAGTTACTAACTGAAAATCATTTCCAAAAAATACAAACTGAACTATTAAAAAATATAAATATCTATGTTACAGAATTACAAGTAGGCTTAGTTTTACAAAAATTATAGATCAAGATAAAAAGCGTACCTTGAGTTATTAATTATCATAGGTACTACTAACAGAAATTTTTATTTAAATTAATTAATAAAATAAGGAAAACCATGATAGCACCTTACTTACCAAAAATTAAAGCAACACCACCAAGCTCAACAGATACTAGCACATATAAAAATCATTCAATAAAAACAACACCCACAATAATCTGTTATTTAAATGCACCAGACGAAATATTGTTACAAATAATAAATTTTTGTGATGTACCAACACTTTGTACTTTAAGACAGGTAAATAAAAGATTTGCGACTATAATAGATATTGAATGTCAATTTTATAAAAATAAAATATCTAATTATAGTAATGCATATTCGATATCATCTTATAAAGAATTCATTCGACCCTCCTTAGATTATTTTTCTCCTAAAATAAAAAACAATATAGATTCATACCTAGATACAGCTGAAAATAATCCTGTATTTGCAAAGAATATATCTCCTTTTATTTTAAAAAAAATATTGGAAGCTACTAACAATTTAGAAAAAAATAAATTTACTGTTAAGTCTAAGTATTTATCTAGCCATCATAATTATGATGGCTTTACAATCAGCAGGTTAAGTAATCATTGGGCGCTAGTAGAAGATAGTAGCAAAGTATTGATAGGGTCTATAGGGTCTGTTAATACTGAAGATATTTTAACAACATTAACATCTTTTTACCCTCATACTAGCAATAGATACGGAATAACATTAGAATTCACTCATAAAAATAATTTACTCACTTATACCTCATCAGAGGTAAAACTATGGAAGCTAAATTTAACTAATAATAAAGATATAAATAATATAGAAAATTTATGGACGCAAACAGCTCAAGAACTTTCAATAAAAAAAATACTATTATTTAACAACGAAACAGATTTTATTGCATCTAGTAAAAATAAAAACATGGCATGTATTTATTCAATTCAAGAAAATATAACTTATAAAAAATTAGCACATGAATGCTTAAATTTTTTAGATAAGGAGAAGAAATATAACGATAATAATTTTATTAATGATATGACAATTAGTGCTAATAATAGTAGTTTAGCTATTGCTATTAATAACGATTCAAATATTGTTACTACTAAAGGTTCATTATGTATATTTTCAATAAATAAAGATGCTAAAATATTCGATTCGAATAAATTCATTAGAAAAGAGTTAC
The DNA here is from genome assembly GCA_929200395.1 of Candidatus Gorgonimonas eunicellae. Taxonomy (GTDB): domain Bacteria; phylum Pseudomonadota; class Gammaproteobacteria; order Pseudomonadales; family Endozoicomonadaceae; genus CAKMZJ01. The sequence goes on from CAKMZJ010000002.1 coordinate 56,262, forward strand.
CTGTAGTACATGATGGCTACAATCATAATATAAAAACATACTCTAAAAATATGCAATTCAATGCTTCAGGAAATGTTTTTGCATATCTAAATGATCGTGGTGAAAGAGCAGTCGTATTAAACAAGGTAAATGATACATGGTTTAATTGTATACTTTTAACTGATACTAATTATATAGATATTAAAATTATGCCTTCAGAAAAACATATTGTATTGGCAAAAGAACATAAAAACTATAAATTTGGAGTAGAAGTTATGTCTATTAAAGATATGGTTATTAAATCCAGTCCAGCACCTCAATATCATAGGTCTTATGGTTATGACAGCAAAAAACATCGCAATAAGTATTTGCTAGATGACGACTTCCAAGGCGGTGACATTGCAATTCATCCAACAGGTTTAGCCATAATTTCTTTTGATAAATACAGCAAACAAGTTAAGATCTTTTTCCCTAAAAAATAGAGGATATTCAGTATTACGTGTTATACTTATTTTAGATATTTAAATATTTATCTAAATTAATTCATGACACGTAATTTAGAATACCATCGTATTAATATATTTAGATTTCAGCTATTAAAACTAATGAACATCTAAATTACCATCATTTAACAAGTTGTTAATAATCTCTGCATCTGTTGTACCGCCACCATAGCCAGACAAATCTACCCCTTGTAAAGTTATTTTTTGGGTAACATCACCACTAGCAACTGGTGCAACATCTATAGTCGTATTACCATCAGCAAAATTTAAATGCAAGTACTCATCTAATGAATGATTTGCTGTATCTTGCAAAATACCATCTAGTTCTATTACATCACCATTTGCTCCAGTTTGAAAATCAGTAATAGTATCTTCAGAAGGTGTGGCTGATGTACCTAAATCTTCAGTATGCCAAATAAAACTATCACTACCTGTACCACCAGTTAAAATATCATTGCCAGCACCACCACTAAGTACGTCATCTCCTTCCGCTCCATCTAGCGAATCATTTGCTGCCATACCTTTTATATAATCGCTATCAGTTGTTCCAGTTAGAGTATCATCAGCTGCTGTTCCTTCTACATCAACATTTTTAAGCTTAACATAGTAATTTTTACTATCAGTTAAACTGCCATCTGAAACTTGCACTGTAATCAAATGAGAGTTTGTTGTTTCAAAATCTAACAAATTACCGTTTGCTACAGTAACCTCACCTGTTACAGAATCAATAGCAAATCTACCACCAGCACTATTTGTTAGTGAATATTCTAAATTATTACCTTCGATATCGGTAGCTTGAATTACATCTACCACGGTACCATTAATGCTATTTTCATCAACAAATAAAGTATTTTGCACTAATTCATTTACAGTAGTAGTTTGAAAAACAGTCTGCATTTCTTCGGCTGTTAATGCTTTGTTGTAAATAACAAAATCATCGATTGAACCGTTAAAATAACCATCAGAACTCCAGGCGCTTTTACCTATATAGTTATTATCACGTACTGTTTCTTCTGGAACTATACCTTGGTGACTACCTGCTAACTCGCCATTCTTATAGATACTCATTAACCCTGTATCATCTATACTAGCGGTTACATGAACCCATTCACCAACAGTAAAAAAATTAGAAATATGTAGTTTTTCTGTTTCGCCTGGCGTACCAGCATTATTTATCACCTCAAACGCTAGAGTATTTCCAGTTCCCATATGAGAAAGTTGAATAACATTACTACCTGAAACATCATTAAAATCAAAAATCCGCGACCATCCCTCAGCAAAGCTATCGAACTTAACCCAAGTAGAAACCGACATAGCTCCACCAGTAGTAACGCCTTGGATTTCACCATGACCTTCGGTTCCATCCATTTCAAAAGCGCTTCCTGTTCCTGTATAACCTGTTCCGCGACTAGCACTACCTGTTAAAGTAAGATTATGATTTGCCCCAGTTTTATCTAAAGCATTTCCTGAATTTTCATCGAAATTATATGCTGCTTCAATACTTTCTGCTAATGGAGTATCTGCTAATTCAGGGGCGTCGTTAATTGGCTCTATCTCTAGCAATATAGTCTTAGTTATTGTCGCTGTAGAACTATCACTTTCAGTTGAGGTTGCAGTTACAGTGAAGGTTACATTGCTATCGTAATGTTCAAGTGGGATAATTGTTAAATTATTAAGATGCAATGTGTTAATATCTATCGTACTACCATCGCTAATTATAGTGCTAGCACCATCTGTTAAACTAAAACCAGCAGGTAAACCAGATAAACTTAAACTCCTAGTTTCTGAGCCATCAGTATCTATTAATTTAGCGGTTAACTCTACAGGAATTAAACCATCTTCATTTGCATGAATAGTGTAATCTATATTAGGATCTTCATTAGTAGTGGAATTAAGGCGAATAACATTAATGAAATCAACTAGAGGTCCATTACCTTGGTTTTGTTCTGCTACTTCTCTAATTGTTAACTGTGTGCTATTTGCTCCTGTATTAGGTAGTTCTACAGTATACACCCCCCACGTTGTAGTTGGATCTATAGTGTGCAAAACTTCGCCATTCCAAACAATTTCTACATGATCAGAACCATCAATACTTCCTGAACGTTGTTTAACCCAAAGACTAACTTTATGATCATTGCCTTGACTTGTATCAACATTGTAATATAAAGCATCTGCAGCGGCAGGAGCTCCCCCTGCATCAAGTTCTATACCGTAATCTCCCTCATATGCATAAACACCTCCCCTTTCAAGATTATTTTCCGATGTCCAACCTGGAGGAAGTATATGACTATTAAAATCAATTGTAGATATAATTGTGCCACCTGTAGCTTCAAGTACAGGGGTATCTACCTCTGGATTAACTGTTAAATTTAATTGTGCAACAGCAGGAGCAGCTATACCATCTGATACATCAAAAGATACTAAAGCAGCCCCCGACCAATTAGCTGTAGGTGTAAACGTCCAAGTTTCATCGCCATTATAAATGGCAGCAACATTGCCACCGTTTATTTGTACATTAGTTATAGTAAATTCAGTATTTTCATCCGGATCCGTGACATGTTCAAGTAATTGAGCTTTAGTTAAAGTAATTGGACTGTCTTCTGTTGTAACGGCCGTAACTGCTGCGGAGACTTCTGGAGCTTCGTTTACATTTTCTACACCAATAGAAAATAATTGTGAGTGAGGAGCGCCTAAACTGTCAGTACTAGTAACAGTTACCGATACTGTTGGCTCTGTTTCATGATCTAAACTAATATCATTTTTTAATTTAAGTTGATCGCCTATTATTTCAAAACGATTGTCACTAACGGTATAGTTGTGGCTGTCTCCAGTGTCTACATCAGTTGTAGTTAAATCTCCAACTATAGCTCCAGCAGAATTTTCTGCAATAGTATTAGAACTTAAGCTAATTTCTGTGGGAGCATCGTTGGCATCTTCAACAACAACACTAAATAATTGTGATGTAGGTGCCCCTGCACTATCTGTACTAGTAACAGTTACCGATACTGTTGGCTCTGTTTCATGATCTAAACTTATAGCATCTTTTAATTTAAGTTGATCACCTATCACCTCAAAACGATTATCGCTTACTGTATATTCGTGGCTATCCCCTGCATCAATATCAACAGTAGTTAAATCACCAATGACAGCACCAGCAACATTTTCGCTAATAGTGTTAGAGCTTAAGCTAATATCTGTAGGGGCATCATTAATTGATTGAATCTTTAACAATAAAGTCTTAGTTTCTGTAGCAGGAGACCCATCACTTTCAGTTGCTGTTGCGGTTAAGGTTAGGGTTACATTACTATTGTAGTTTTCTACTGGAGTTATTGTTAAGTTATTTAAATCCCAAGTAGAGACGTCTATATCTGCACCATAAGCAGTAAAATTATGCTCGCCATCTGTTACAATAAATCCTAATGGCAAGCCTGCAAGTGTTTTTGTTAAAACCTCAGAGCCATCCTTATCGATTAAAGTTGCTTCAATATTTAAGGCAATTCGATTATCTTCATTAGTATTAAAAACATAATCTACATTTGGATCTTCACTAGTGCTTGCTCCTAGACGCGTTAGTGTAATTAAATCTAACAATGGTCCTGACCCTTGGTTTTGATCAGCTACCTCTCGAATTGCTAACTGTGTAGTAGCTTCATGGGTATCAGGCAAAGTAATTACATATTCTACCCATGCTGGGGTAGGATTTATAGTCTCAATAACTTCACCATTCCATACTATCTCTATATGATCTGTGCCATTATTGTACATACGTTCATGAGCCCAAAGGCTAATTTTATGCTCGTGCCCTTGACTAGTATCAACTGTATAATATAGAGCATCTGGTGTTTCATTCCCTGCTGTGTGTGCGCCATAAGCATCTAACTCTAAACCATATTCACCTTCGTAAGCATCAGTACCGTAATCTATTAATTTTCTTATTTCTGCATAATGTTCAACACTCCAGCCTTCTGATAGCTGATTATTTTCAAAGTTAAGTGTCGAAAGAACAGTATCTCCTGTTACTGTTAATGTAGGAGCATCAACGTCTGGGTTAACTATTAAATTCATTTGTGCAGGTGTGGGATTAGGACTTATATTATCAGAAACATCAAAGGTAAGAATTGCCGTACCCGACCAATTAGCCGCTGGGTTTAGCGTCCAAGTATTATCAGCTTGATTATGGGTTACATTTATAGTGCCGCCATTGGCTTGTAAATTAGTTACAGATAGTGCATTGCCTTCCGGATCTGTCGCATTAAGCAATAAATCTGCTTCAGTTATAGTAATGCTATTGTCTTCTAAAACTGTTGCTTCAATATCTGCCCCAACTACAGGAGCTTCGTTAATATCATTTACTTCAACTGTAGTAACATTCTCAGAAAAATCACCGCTAGCATCAGTTGCACGAATGGTTATACTGTGTTTATCGTTAGCTTCATAGTTTAACTCCGCGCCATCAGCTACAGATATTGCTCCGGTTTGAGCATCTATAACAAACTTACCACCAGCGTCATCGGTTAATGAGTAGGTTACTACATCTCCTGCATCATACTCAGCAGCCTTAGCTGTTGCTATTGCTGTACCAGCTGCAGAATTTTCATCAATTGCAAACTCATTACTAGCTACTTGATAAATCTGCGTAGCTTCTGCATCAGTAAAACTTTGATCAAAAATCTTAACATCATCTAGATCACCGTGAAACATAAAACCACCAGTGATACTGGTACCACTAATGGCTAACGCCTGATGGATATCAGCATTTGCAGCACTAGATGAAGTACCTGAAATAAAGCTCATGTCCTGCGATATACCGTCAATGTGCAATGTTGATAATGTAGAATCGCCATGATGAAAAGTAGCAGTAATATGATGCCACTCATTTGCTAAACCTGTGGATCCATCCTCAAGGCTTAAATTTTCATAAGTACTTCCCCAACGGTCACCGCCATTGAAAGTTGTAAACCCAATACCATCATCTGTAACCCATAAAGCATAGCGACCAAATGAAACTGGAAAACCTGCAGTAGTACCATCCCATTTCATCCAAAAACTCAACGTAGCATCTGTAGCTGCTGGATCAACCCCAGTATCTGCAATTTCAATTTTTTGCGTGCCATTAAAGTGGGCATGGCTACCATCAATGGAATCACCTTCGCCTGCGAATAGAGATCCAGCAGTAACGGTACCGCTAAGACCAGAAACACTATCGGTAATTTCTGTAGTATCACTAGTAACACCATCTAAGGAAAAACTTGCAACTGCATCTGCTGGTAGAAAATAAGGTGCATCATTAACTGGCTTTATATCAAAACTACCACTAGTAGCAATATCTGTTATACCATCATTAACGTTATAATTTAACTGAACGTTATCAGCATTAAAATTTTTTGCAGGGGTAAACGTCCAAGTTCCATCATTATCATCATAGGTTATTTCGCCATTAGTGCTATCAGCCAATACAAGATTATTAACATTTAAAGTAGTATTTGCATCAACATCTGTCGCATTAAGCAATAACTCATCTTTGGTAATAATACGTACTGTGTCTTCATCTATGCTAGCAAAATTAATTGGGGTTACAACTGGAGCATCATTGGTACCTGTTATTCTTATAGTTTGGCTACCAATGTCAAATTCACCTTGAGAATCAGTAACTTTATAAGTGAAATTTATATCACGAGTTGCACCTTCTGCAAGATCTTGAAAATCTTCTCCTGGATTGAAATCATAACTTCCATTATCATTAATACTAATACTGCCTTCAATAGGTGGAGTTTCTAAAGAAAACGTTAAAACTTCATTCTCATCTTGATCTGTAGCTGTAAGTTGTCCACTAAATAGTACATCTTCACTAGTGATACCACTATCACCATCAACTAATTCAGGTGCCTCGTTTACATTTTGTATATTAATAGAAAATATTTGTGTATGGGTTGCACCTGCGGTATCAGTCGAGATAACAGTTATTGGTGCTGTTGGTTCTGTTTCATGATCTAAACTAATATCATTTTTTAATTTAAGTTGATCACCTACTACCTCAAAGCGATTATCACTGATAGTATATGTATGACTATCTCCAGCATCTACATCAGTTGTAGCTAAAATACCAACCACAGCCCCTGCTACATTTTCTGCAATATTATTAGCACTTAAAGTTATGGCTGTAGGAATATCATTAATTGTAGTTACTTCAAGATTAAATATAGCATCTGCCGAATGCTCTGCATCAACTGCTGTAACTTTTACGCTAATACCACCAACTTCGGCATCATCTGGTGTACCACTAAAGGTTTTAGTTGCTGCATTAAAACTTAACCAGCTAGGAAGTGGCGAACCATCTGCTAAGGTTGCACTAAAAGTTAAAGTATCATTATCAGCATCTTTAAATGCATTATCTGGAACCTGATAACTTAAAGTAGATTCCTCTGCTATAGTTTGATTAGCTATGCCTTGATCTACCTCTGGAGCATCGTTGGCATCTTCAACAACAACACTAAATAATTGTGATGTAGGTGCCCCTGCACTATCTGTACTAGTAACAGTTACCGATACTGTTGGCTCTGTTTCATGATCTAAACTTATAGCATCTTTTAATTTAAGTTGATCACCTATCACCTCAAAACGATTATCGCTTACTGTATATTCGTGGCTATCCCCTGCATCAATATCAACAGTAGTTAAATCACCAATGACAGCACCAGCAACATTTTCGCTAATAGTGTTAGAGCTTAAGCTAATATCTGTAGGGGCATCATTAATTGATTGAATCTTTAACAATAAAGTCTTAGTTTCTGTAGCAGGAGACCCATCACTTTCAGTTGCTGTTGCGGTTAAGGTTAGGGTTACATTACTATTGTAGTTTTCTACTGGAGTTATTGTTAAGTTATTTAAATCCCAAGTAGAGACGTCTATATCTGCACCATAAGCAGTAAAATTATGCTCGCCATCTGTTACAATAAATCCTAATGGCAAGCCTGCAAGTGTTTTTGTTAAAACCTCAGAGCCATCCTTATCGATTAAAGTTGCTTCAATATTTAAGGCAATTCGATTATCTTCATTAGTATTAAAAACATAATCTACATTTGGATCTTCACTAGTGCTTGCTCCTAGACGCGTTAGTGTAATTAAATCTAACAATGGTCCTGACCCTTGGTTTTGATCAGCTACCTCTCGAATTGCTAACTGTGTAGTAGCTTCATGGGTATCAGGCAAAGTAATTACATATTCTACCCATGCTGGGGTAGGATTTATAGTCTCAATAACTTCACCATTCCATACTATCTCTATATGATCTGTGCCATTATTGTACATACGTTCATGAGCCCAAAGGCTAATTTTATGCTCGTGCCCTTGACTAGTATCAACTGTATAATATAGAGCATCTGGTGTTTCATTCCCTGCTGTGTGTGCGCCATAAGCATCTAACTCTAAACCATATTCACCTTCGTAAGCATCAGTACCGTAATCTATTAATTTTCTTATTTCTGCATAATGTTCAACACTCCAGCCTTCTGATAGCTGATTATTTTCAAAGTTAAGTGTCGAAAGAACAGTATCTCCTGTTACTGTTAATGTAGGAGCATCAACGTCTGGGTTAACTATTAAATTCATTTGTGCAGGTGTGGGATTAGGACTTATATTATCAGAAACATCAAAGGTAAGAATTGCCGTACCCGACCAATTAGCCGCTGGGTTTAGCGTCCAAGTATTATCAGCTTGATTATGGGTTACATTTATAGTGCCGCCATTGGCTTGTAAATTAGTTACAGATAGTGCATTGCCTTCCGGATCTGTCGCATTAAGCAATAAATCTGCTTCAGTTATAGTAATGCTATTGTCTTCTAAAACTGTTGCTTCAATATCTGCCCCAACTACAGGAGCTTCGTTAATATCATTTACTTCAACTGTAGTAACATTCTCAGAAAAATCACCGCTAGCATCAGTTGCACGAATGGTTATACTGTGTTTATCGTTAGCTTCATAGTTTAACTCCGCGCCATCAGCTACAGATATTGCTCCGGTTTGAGCATCTATAACAAACTTACCACCAGCGTCATCGGTTAATGAGTAGGTTACTACATCTCCTGCATCATACTCAGCAGCCTTAGCTGTTGCTATTGCTGTACCAGCTGCAGAATTTTCATCAATTGCAAACTCATTACTAGCTACTTGATAAATCTGCGTAGCTTCTGCATCAGTAAAACTTTGATCAAAAATCTTAACATCATCTAGATCACCGTGAAACATAAAACCACCAGTGATACTGGTACCACTAATGGCTAACGCCTGATGGATATCAGCATTTGCAGCACTAGATGAAGTACCTGAAATAAAGCTCATGTCCTGCGATATACCGTCAATGTGCAATGTTGATAATGTAGAATCGCCATGATGAAAAGTAGCAGTAATATGATGCCACTCATTTGCTAAACCTGTGGATCCATCCTCAAGGCTTAAATTTTCATAAGTACTTCCCCAACGGTCACCGCCATTGAAAGTTGTAAACCCAATACCATCATCTGTAACCCATAAAGCATAGCGACCAAATGAAACTGGAAAACCTGCAGTAGTACCATCCCATTTCATCCAAAAACTCAACGTAGCATCTGTAGCTGCTGGATCAACCCCAGTATCTGCAATTTCAATTTTTTGCGTGCCATTAAAGTGGGCATGGCTACCATCAATGGAATCACCTTCGCCTGCGAATAGAGATCCAGCAGTAACGGTACCGCTAAGACCAGAAACACTATCGGTAATTTCTGTAGTATCACTAGTAACACCATCTAAGGAAAAACTTGCAACTGCATCTGCTGGTAGAAAATAAGGTGCATCATTAACTGGCTTTATATCAAAACTACCACTAGTAGCAATATCTGTTATACCATCATTAACGTTATAATTTAACTGAACGTTATCAGCATTAAAATTTTTTGCAGGGGTAAACGTCCAAGTTCCATCATTATCATCATAGGTTATTTCGCCATTAGTGCTATCAGCCAATACAAGATTATTAACATTTAAAGTAGTATTTGCATCAACATCTGTCGCATTAAGCAATAACTCATCTTTGGTAATAATACGTACTGTGTCTTCATCTATACTACCAAAATCGACTGGAGTAGCAACTGGAGCATCGTTGGTACCTGTTATTGCTACGCTAATGTCTTTAGTAGTACCATCTACAGTGGTTACTGTTATGGTATCAGCTAATTGCTCACCTTCGCCTAGTTGTTGAATTGCTATTTGGGAATTATCTGCCGTATAACTCCACTGCCCTGTTGCATCTATGACAAGAGTTCCATAGCTACCAGCTACAGTTTTAGGGACAAAATACGCATCATTAGCATCAGCATCTTCTATTTCTAATTTTCCAGAGGTAGTTAAAATATTAGCACTATCTTCTGTTATTTCTTGACTACTAATCCCTGAAATTACAGCAATATCTTGAGTTCCTGATATTTCTATTTCTATTGCTTGAGTTGTGCCGTCTATAGTTTTAACTGTAACTGTATCAATTAGCTTAAGACTATTAGGATGACCAACAACTAAATCAGCATCAGTTTTATCTGCACTCGATACAGCATCAGGATTATTACCTGTTTTATCTATTAATGCACTAGATAAGCTATCGCCTTCAAAATTATAATGAGCTAATAGCTCGCTATGAGTTTCACCTTGCATCACACTGGTAATTTCTTCAACAGATAATGCCTTACTATAAGTTTGAATATCATCTAATTGACCACCCAAAGGATGATTTACTTTACCAAAATCAGTAAAACCTAATAAATTAACTTGATTTGGTGCAGCATCAGTATGAATTAATTCGCCGTTATTATAAAAACGATATTCTGTACCATCTTTTACCCATGTTATATGACTCCATTCATTTTCAGTGAATATTTGCGGTGTGGTTCCAGAATATCTATTACCATCAGCATCAACTGAATCCCAATGCAATGAACCATCATAATATACCCATATTGAAGGAGCACGAACACCATCACTTTCAGCTCCTAAAATACCTTGATCGTTGACTATGCTATCTGGTTTAACCCATAAACTGATAGTGAAATTATCATTGGAAATTAAATCTGCATCAACACGTACTGCATCTGTATTAGATTTATTGAAATTTAATGCCTGGCTTGTGGTTAATTGTTGAATTGCTTCTTGAGAATTATCTGCTGTATAAGTCCAATGGCCATCATCTGTTATATCTAATGACCCATAAGTTCCTATAACAGTTTCAGCAATAAAATGTGCTTCACCGACATCTTCATCTGCAACATTTAATACTCCTGTTTTAGTTAATACAATTGGTGAATCATCCTCTACTACACTACCACTCGATGTTCCTGTAATAACCGCTGCTTCAGCTACATCTTGTACAGTAATATTAAATAATTGTGAATGAGTTGCTCCTGCAGTATCTGTAGTTGTAACAGTTATTGGTGCTAAAGGTTCTACTTCATGATTTAAACTAATGTCATTCTTTAATTTAAGCTGATCATTTACTACTTCAAAGCGATCATCGCTGACTGTATACTTATGAGTATCACCAACATCTACGTCAGTTGTTTTTAGTTGACCAACTATGGCACCAGAATCATTTTCATTAATAGTATTAGCACTTAGGCTAATCGCTGTAGGTATGTCATTAACTGCGGTTACTTTAAGATCAAAAGTAGTATCTACTGGATACTCACCATCCGTTGCTATAACTTTTACTGAAATAATTCCTATTTCAGCATCGTCTGGTAAACCGCTAAATACTTTAGTTTCCGGATTAAAACTCAACCAACTTGGGAGTGGCGATCCATCTGCTAGAGTGGCGGTAAAAGTCAAATTATCGCCATCAACGTCTTTAAAGGCATTTTGAGGAATTCGAAAAGCTAAATTAGCTTCTTCAGCTATAGTTTGACTTGCTATTCCTTGATCTACAACAGGGGCGTTATTAACATCAACTGGAACCTCTGCAAAGGAAGATTGTAATTGGTTTGCTTCCTCTAATTCATTAATAAATTTATATTGCTGCTCACTAGTTAGAAATTTAGCATTATCATCTTCTGATAATAACTTATTTAGCTCTTGCTCATATAAACTTAGATTATCGTACTCTATATTATTGATAGATTCGGTACTATCTTTGCTAGATAAATCTACTAGGTTGCTATCTTTTTTTAATTCTTCTACTGCTTCTTCTTTAGTGTCAATATTTTTATCAGCTTCAAGATTATTATCAGCTGTTACAGAATCAGCATATACATTGGCAGCAGAAATTAAGCTATTAGCTAAAATCAGGTTTATATTATTTTGATCTATTGCAGTTGTAGCATTAAATGTTGCTATCAAATTAGCATCGCTAAAATTCTGATTACCAGTTTTATCTACAAAAACGCCTTTAGAAGTTATTTTAACGTATTGTTTTAGATCACTAGCAGAAATATTATCTGGCAAAATATTAGTTATATCTATATTTTGTAATTTGCCTGCACTTCCTTCTAAATTTATTTGTTGTACGCCATCATTCTCTGTAATAACATAGGTTGTTTTTGCTGAATTACCTTGTGCATCCATATCAATAAATCCTTAAGATATAATTATTAAAATTAGTTGATTAATTTATAGGTATGACTAATATAAATATTGATTTTATTTGTTATCGTCTTTTGTTGTGATGGTTTGATTAGTTTATAAAGATAGTATGTAATTTAAATAATTTTTACAGATAGCGTAATAAAAAATTTAATAAGGCAACTAAATATACACGTGGCAGATGAAAATGCTAGGTTTCAGGGCTAAAGAAAAAGATCTAATTCGAGGC
>CAKMZJ010000003.1:0-1880 GCA_929200395.1 Candidatus Gorgonimonas eunicellae
CTAAAAACTTATAATCACTTGCTGAAAACCCGCATTTCCATCTGCCACGTGTATAGTTTGTGCACGAAATTAAGTGTAAATTCACTTTAAAATCAATCTTTTCTTGACATATTACAATATTATTGTCTACTTTTAAAAGTAACAGTCTATTTTAACTAAAAATAAAAAAACTGAAATATTTCTTTAATAAATTCAGGTTTGCCTTTTAATAATAATTATTTTTTATTCTACTAATTTAAAATTAGTTACAAAATTTTTTACAAGTTTTATTTAAATCTTTTATTAGGTATGGGTATAACATTATGAATTATTTTAGTTGTTACCAGTTTATTATTTGTAAAAGCATAAATATAATTAAACCATTATTTCAAGTGTTATTGATATACATGTTATTAATAGCAAACATCTATAGTAACGATGAGGAGAAACCTAGTCAAAACACAATAGAAAATAATTCAGCTATAAATAGTGCTCCACCTTCTATTAATGATGATGAGCATGTTACTGATGAAGATGAAGGATTTGTTAATGAAGATATCAGTGATGATGAGAATATTGCTAATGAAGATGATATTGCAGATGAGGATCAAGCCCATGAGTATACAATAAAACAAGCTATAGATGATGTATACGGTAATATTTTCACCAGATCACGAACAGAAGAAGAGTTAATAAGCTATTTAAATACTTTGATACCAGATGACTCCGGATTAAATGTCGGTGTTAGTAATTATGCAATAAAGCTACATCAACAAAATATTTACAATAGAGTAATAGCAACTAGAAATAATTATAATACTATTAAGTGTCAGTCTTTAGATTTTTATAAAAATAATAAATTTACTAATTGGAATATGGCGTCTATGGGGGCATCTCATAGAAAATCTATCGATAAAACGCTAGGTTATAATAATAAATCAAATAATTTTATTATAGGTATAGACAGTCATTGGTCTAATTGTATCCTCGGTTGCTCGTTAGGATATGATCGTTCTATAGGAGGAACCTTTACACCTGAAAATATTAAAAGAGATCAACACTTGTTGCAAAATAGTTTTTTAGCCTCAATATACTTGGCTAATTATGTAGTTAATAAATTATTTTGTTGTGCTATTGTAAGTTTAGGATCTGCTAGAGTGGAAGCTAGCAGGTTACGCGAAGCTGCTAAAATGAGTTCTAGTTATAATACTAGATTTAATAAGTACCATCTTTCTGCTAGTTATGAATTTAATTTATTATTATTTAATATAGAGCCAGAAATTATAGCTAAATTCACAACTATAAATATTGATTCATATAAAAACATTCCCGAAAATAGAAATATCTCAGCTACTAATAGCGAATTTCACGACAGTATAAAAGACCAAATTTTTGATATAGGATTAGGAGTTAGTTTAACTCAAACTTGGATGCTTTATGACTGTTTTATAGTACCTAAAATAAAATCTACATTGTATACAAATATGAATAAATATATGGCTAAACATATGAAGAAACATATGAATAACAAAAAAACTGTTGCCGTTAACACGAAGTTCATGTTAGAAGATTACAATGCTGATGTTGTTAATAAGTATGCAAATATAGTAGAAACAGAATTAGGTTTAGATTTATCTTTCAAAAAAGTTAATTTATCTATATATTATAATTTTTCAAAGTCTAAGTATTATAACGATAATAGCTTTGCGATAAAGCTTAATATTCCATTGTAGTAGAAGTGTCAGGTGAAGTTTAAATTATTATATTTTATGCTAGCTAAATTTTGAAAATTATCATTAGCCATGCACCTTTTGTTTGAAGATACGCCTTTTCAGCAAGCAATTTTGGGCTTCTTAAATAAGACACCTACTTTGTAAATTTAGTAGTGCTAAATTTAAAAG
>CAKMZJ010000003.1:1980-24839 GCA_929200395.1 Candidatus Gorgonimonas eunicellae
TTTAAAAGTCCAAAACTTGCCTATTGGAGAGATTAAAAAGATTTACTTTATCGTTACAAAACCTCTTAAAGATTCATAGAAATTCCCGCGATATTTTGTCTTGAATTAAATATTTTTACTAAGAATTAAAAAAATATATCTTGAGGTATAAGGGGTATAGGTATTTGTAATAGATATAATATGTGCAAACTAGCAACTAGAACTTGTTTCAATAATATGATAGTAGTATAATGTAATCTATGTAAACACATAAAGCCTTTAAAATTAGAGTCAATACAAAATGTAATAATGCTAGCAAAGGGTTATTAATTTGCTAGGTGCTACTTCTTATACCTTTTATTTGAAGCTACTTCTTTTCAGAAAGTAGCTTTTAGCTTATTAAACAAGACATCTACTTTGACTATTTGTCTTCATGTTAAATAAAACAGTAGACACGCAGTTTAACAGCAAAAAACGTAGTGGTATGGGTAATAATTTAAAAGATTTGTTTCATTATAAAAACACCTTGAAATACAATCAGCATGCTGGCAGGTATATCGTCTTGAATTAAATTTTGTTGCCAATATCTAAAAGATATATTTCCATTGCCACGTGTATATAGTCTAAAAATTTTAGAATAAGCTTTAGAAATTTGCTTTGACAAAAAATAGCTATTAAAAAAATGCTATGTTTTAAGTCTATAATATGGAGATTACAAGCTTTGCTACCTAGCTACTGGTAAAGTAGTTGAATCATTGAAGAAATTTAAAAACTTTGAATCTAGAAAATATAGTTAGGCAAGATAAACTTGAATACCTATGCATCTTCTAGCTGAACAAGGCTATTTTTATAACCTAGGATTTATAAGTTAATGAAAGTATTATCTAAACTAATTATGCGCAATATTACTGCCTTATTACTTTCATCAGTTGTTAATTATTGTATTTTAAATGATGCTTATGCATCTTCTAAAACACATAATAATATCAGTAACATTACAACTTCTTATGCAATAAGTTTCCACGACACACCTAAATATTTAGCTGATTTTAAACATTTTGAATATGTCAATCCTAAAGCTCCTAAGCAAGGTATACTTAAAAAGGCAACAATAGGGACATTCGATAGCTTTAATACGTTTTCATCTAGAGGAGTTGTAGATAAAGGATGTTATTTTTTGTACGACCCATTGATGGTGAAATCTGGAGATGAACCCTATACCATATATGGCTTAATAGCACAAAAAATTGAATATCCTGAAGATTTATCATGGGTTATTTATCATATACATCCTGAAGCTAAATTTCACGATAATACACCAATAACTGCGGAAGATATATCTTATACTTTTGAATTATTAATTAGTAAGTGTGCACCACATTATAAACATTTATATAGGGATATCAAAGAAGTTAAAATTATAGATAAAAGTAAAATATATTTTAGCTTTAAAAACCCGAATGATCGCGCGTTAATTTTTAGATTATCACAATTAAGAATTCTGCCTAAGCACTATTGGAGCAAACCAGAAAATGATATATCAAAAGCAACGTTAAAGCCTTATTTGTCTAGTGGTCCATATAAAATAAAAAACTTTACATCTGGAAAATATATAGCTTATGAATTGGTTGAAAATTATTGGGCTAAAGATTTACCAGTAAATAAAGGTAGGCATAACTTTAAAATATTACATACCGAGTATTATCGTAATGATGGCGCGGCACTAGAAGCTTTTAAAAAAGGAAATTATAATATAAGAATAGAACATAACTATAAATATTGGAAAGATGATTATAAAACAGCTGAAAATACAAAATCATCATGGATAAAAGAACCAGTTTTGAATGGTGCTACAGGTGTTAGAGCTTTTGCTTTTAATTTACGCAAGCCGATTTTTCATGATAAAAAAGTACGTCAAGCAATATCTCTAGCTTTAGATATTAACTGGATTAATAAGCATTTATTTTATGGCGAATATGCAATGGCTTACAGTTTATTTAATAATTCTGATCTTGCTGCTACTGATAAACCTTCTAGTGAAGAGTTAAAGCTGATAGAAAACTATGAAAGTCAATTACCATCAGAAGTATTTAAAAAAACTTGGAAGCCCGCAATTACAGATGGCACTGGTAATTGGCGGATACGCAAATTAAGAGCATATCGTTTATTACAGGAAGCAGGGTGGAAAACAACGGCAGATGGCTTAATAGAAAAAAATGGTAATAAGTTACAATTCGAAATTTTATTATCTCAACCTGAGTTTGAACGGTTTGTTATTCCTTTTGCTAATAATTTAAAAGAATTAGGAATTAAAGTAAAAGTTACAACTATTGATTTATCAAGGTATATTAATCGAACTAAAATATTTGACTTCGATATGATTGTTTTTGATTTCTTTTTTCTAAGTGTATGCCCAACAGTTGAGTTAGAGTCTTTTTGGGGAAGTAAAAGTGCAAAAGAATATTCTAGTAGGAATGTAGCTGGGGTGTCATTACCAGCATTAGATTCGCTTATAGAACAAGCAAAAAACACTAAAAAGCGTGCTGAATTAGTAGCTATTACTCGCAATATAGACAGAATAATACTATGGAGTTACTTTATAATTCCTCTATGGTTCCAACCTTATTGGTCTATGGTATATGTCAAAAATATAAAACATTCTAAGATGCTACCAAAATATGAAAATGGTTTTTCTTCTTGGTGGTGGGAAAATTAAATTAGGAGATAATATTTGAAAACACTTAAAGTAGTTTTTGCAGGAACCCCAGAATTTGCTAAAACCCATCTACAAGAGCTATACAATAGCGGATACAACATAGAAGCTGTATATACACAGCCTGATCGTCCTGCGGGTCGTGGTCGTAAGCAACAACAAAGTGCAGTTAAAAAATATGCACAACAACAACAGTTAGCTGTTTATCAGCCTAAATCTTTAAGGGATCCGCAAATAATCGCTGATATTAATAAGCTAAATCCAGATATACTAATAGTTGTGGCATATGGTATGATATTACCGCAACAAGTTTTAGATATTCCTAAATTAGGGTGTATTAATGTACACGCATCTTTGTTACCTAGATGGCGAGGCGCAGCTCCTATTCAACGTGCAATAGAATCAGGAGATACAGCTACTGGAATTACTATTATGCACATGGATGCAGGTCTTGATACTGGCGATATGTTACTACAAGAATCTTGCAAAATAGAGGCAACTGATACATCTGAAACCCTAGAAAATAAATTAGCTACTATAGGTAGTAAATTATTATGCAAGGCATTATTAGGTATAGAGAATAACTCTATACTTAGGCAGTCTCAACAGAATTCATTAGCCACTTATGCTCATAAAATTAATAAAGCAGAAGCTAACATTAATTGCAATTTATCAGCATTAGTATTATCAAGAAAATTAAGAGCTTTTATGCCTAGAATGGGGCTTAATTTTATGCTTGATAATTATAATATTAAAATTTGTGAAGCCGAAGCACTTAATACTGACCATAATCACGATAATGGCACAATAATAAAAGTAGATAAAACAGGTATTGATATAGCATGTAACCAAAGCATTTTGCGTATTACTGCACTGCAGTTGCCAGGCAAGCGTCAATTAGCAATACAAGATATTTTAAATGGTAATAAAAATTTATTTATAGTAGGTAAAAAATTAGTTATATCGCCGTAAACTACCACTTGTTATAAATGATGGTGTTTTTTCTATAACTATCATTGCTATACGCTTTCTATCTGAAAGCGGATATAAAAATGCTAGGTTTCAGGGCTAGTAAAAGGTGTATATACACCTTTTACTTGAAGATGCGTATTTCTAACTGCTACGTGTATTACCGATATTCTTTTAAAAGGTCCGTTAAAGGAAGAAGCCTCTTAGCATGGAAACCTTTTATGTAATCTATCATTTTTTGATTACCTTTATCTTCCCATTCTTTAGAGGCCATAGCTATGGCTACGTGAATTGCTTCTATTTTTGAAAATGAATCGTCTGCTACTTCTATTCCTTTTTTATATAAAAAGTAGAACGTTTCAGGTTCTGTAACATCTTTTATTAGCTTTTCAAGCATGTAGCTAAATAATGTAAATTCTGCAGTTAGTACCTTGTTAAAATTATTATAAATATATTCTGCCATTTCTATATTATTGGTCTTTATTGCTATTTTAAATGATGTTTTTATATCTTTATTGATATTAAGATTTAAACCTAAAAGACTGCCTTGTACTTTATAAAGCATACTTTTAGGCTTTGAATACTCAATTATCAATTTAAACATCTCCATGTTACCATATGTAGCTGCTAATAGTAATGGGGTGCGATTTTGGAGTATTTTTGTTTCAATGTCAGTGAGATCTACTTTTATCCGTTGGTTTAACCATAAACAGCATTGACGATAATTTGCATTTTCAAATATCTTTTTTAACTCAGCTACCGCCTGAGTTTGATCTGTGTCTTTACACAACCTATAAAAATTATTACTAAATTCATCTTGTGGTTGATTATTTCGAATAGGTAACATTATATCGTCTATCACTCCTATGAAGTTACCTACTAGTTTATTGACTTCTACTGATTGAGTTGGTAAACCTTTAAATGTTCCTGATTTAGCAGTGTCTTTTAGTTCTGGTTGAGTGGATTTTGTACTAACACTACTCATATTAGCCGTTGATTGCATAATGTTATTTCCATTGTTTATTATATTTATTTATAAATTGATATTTCAATTTGCATAATTTAATAAAAACACAAGGTTTTTATGCGCTTCCATGTTATAAATGCAATATAAAGTAATTTTTGGTTTATTAAACGGTTTATTAAACAAGGTGGCTACTTTAGATATTTATATTAGTGTCAAATAAAAAAGTAGTAACTTAGTTTAAAAGTAAAAAAAGGTATAATCACTTATTGAAAACTTGTATCTTTAACTGCATGCGTTATAAAAACCTATAACAGATTGTTTTATTTTTATTAAGTTGGGCTTATTATACAGTCACTTCTGAAAAAAGCAATTTTCGTGCTTTGCATCTTTGTTTTGCAAATATAAAACACACGAAATAAAAAGCATAAGATTTTTAAAAACTAGTCTAATATTATGACAACACTACATAAAATCAGAAATTCTCGTTAAAAAAATAAAACCTATAAATTAAGTTTTTTTAAACAAGGCACCTACTTTGGCTATTTATATTCGTACTAAATTAAAAAGTAGTAACGCAGTTTAAAAGCTAAAAAGACTTGCCCTGTGGGAGCAATTAAAAAGATTTATTTCATCGTTAAAACACTTTGAAATGTACTTGCACTCCTTCGGTGTTTTGCCTTGAATTAAAACT
The DNA here is from genome assembly GCA_929200395.1 of Candidatus Gorgonimonas eunicellae. Taxonomy (GTDB): domain Bacteria; phylum Pseudomonadota; class Gammaproteobacteria; order Pseudomonadales; family Endozoicomonadaceae; genus CAKMZJ01. The sequence continues at coordinate 7,300 of CAKMZJ010000003.1, forward strand.
TTTTCTTTAACCCCGAATCTAGTGCTTCATTTTCCATGTGTATATGATTTTTTATATACAATTAAAGCTTTAGAGGTATGTCACTTTCATTATTAGCATCAATAAAATTTATAATATCGTGGCATAATTGCGATAACCCTAGTTTAGTAACTGAAGATATAACATAAATCGGAGCATTTTCTGTTAATTCTTGACTAAGTATGCTTTTAATTTCTTCTATATAACTTTCATCGGGTTGGGTATCTGCCTTGCTAAGAACTATCCAGCGTGGCTTTTGTGATAAATCTTTATTAAATGATTCTAGCTCAGATACAATTTTTTTTGCCGAATCTAAAGGATCATTATTTTCTGGAGATATGCTAATAACATGTAATAATAAGCTACAACGTTGCAAATGCTTTAAAAAACTTATTCCTAAACCTACACCTTGAGCAGCTCCTGGAAGTAGTCCCGGAATATCAGCCATAACAAAACTGCTATATTCACTAACTTTTACTACTCCTAAATGTGGAATCAAAGTTGTAAAAGGATAGTCTGCTATTTTAGGTTTAGCATGAGATACTGCACTTATAAGAGTAGATTTACCAGCATTTGGCATTCCTAGTAAGCCCACATCAGCAATTATTTTTAATTCTAAACGTATAATCTTATCTTCGCCAAGGGAACCTTTAGTTATTTTTCTTGGAGCTCTATTAACGCTGGATTTAAATCTAGTATTACCTAAACCATGAAAGCCACCCTGAGCAACTTTAAATTTTTCTCCTTGGGTGGTTAAATCTGCTAATACTACCCCAGTTTCGTCATCTATTACACTAGTACCAACTGGTACTTTTATAGTAATATCTTCACCTTTAGCTCCAGTGCAATTTCTGCCCTCTCCAGGAGATCCATTTTTAGCTTTAAAATTTTTAGTATATCTGTAATCTACTAAGGTATTTAAGTTATAGTCTGCTACAATAAAAATACTGCCGCCATCGCCGCCATCACCGCCATCTGGACCACCTTTTTCAATAAATTTTTCACGTCTAAAGCTTAGGCACCCATCGCCGCCTTTACCAGCAGTGACATTAATTACAACCTCGTCGATAAACTTCACAAGTTTCCTCTTTGTTTATTATAAAGAATATTTGGAATCTAAAAAATAGAGACTTATCTACTCTAAGATATTGGTTTTCGCAAGCTAATGGAAAAAGATTAAATTTAAAGGCAAAAACGTGCGGAATGTTAGTTATATACAAAAATAAGTGAAGTTAAGCTTTTTATTAACCTGCGAAAATATATGTATATACATAAAAAAAAACTTCAAGATAGTTTTTATAAGCTATAAAATTTTATCTTGAAGTATTATCATCTTAAAAGCGATGTTATACAGTGATGAAGCTAAACAGAAACTGCTTCTACACTTACAAATTTACGATTAGAGTTGCCTTTGGTTTTAAACACAACTTTGCCAGTTTTCATTGCAAATAATGTGTGATCTTTACCAATACCTACATTTTCTCCAGGATGAAACTGGGTACCACGTTGTCTAACTATAATACCACCAGCTTTAATAGCTTGGTTTCCGTATACTTTGATACCTAAGCGTTTACTTTCCGAATCTCGTCCGTTTCTGGTACTACCACCAGCTTTCTTATGTGCCATTTTAAAATCCTAAATAATATCTAATGATAGCTAGCATATTTAACAGCTTTAACGCTAGCTACTTAAAAAACATGTTTATTTTTCAATTTCTATAATGCGTACTTCTGTATATTTTTGTCTATGACCTTGTCTTTTCATGTGGTGCTTACGTCTTTTAAACTTTAAGATATTAACTTTCTTGGCTTTTCCTTGAGTCAATATTTCTGCTTTTACTTTAGCGTTTTCTAGTCTAGGTGCTCCGATAGCGATATCGCTACCATTTGCAACTAATAGAACTTCTGTAAAATCAAAAATTTCGCCTACTTCTTTTTCTAGTTTTTCAATCTTAATTGTATCGCCTTTGCTAATGCGATATTGCTTACCACCAGTTTTAATAACTGCGTACATTGTGTTTTCCCTCTACTTTTACATCTAATAATTAAAAATATTTTATATCTAAATTATAACAACTAATTAACAATATGGTAATGCAATATAGTTATAATGCAAGCGCTAATAGTAGTTGTATAAGATTATTTGTTTTTTACTGCAAAGTAGAAAGTGAGATTTCACTCTTCTATTCTATGCAATAGATTAATTCAAAAATGGCTGTTTACAGCCAACAACTTAGTTTATATACCTTCATCTTGAAGGAATTTAGATAAATTTATTTGTAGTATAGCTTAATAACCGTTTTATATATTATTAATACAGACTACAAACATAATGTTCGCAATTTTAATATATTTTACTAAATAACGCAATACTTTTTCTTAGGATAGCTAAAATAATTAATATACATAGCAGAATAATAGGCCATGAGAGTAACTTCATAAACGGAGTGCTACCTGTTACTGTTATTATAGTCCCTGATAATACCCCTGGGTTATGCATCGATAATTGCTTAATAATGCTACCTTTATCATTTATTAATGCTGTTATGCCACTATTAGTTGCTCTTATCATCCAACGTCCTGTTTCTAAAGAACGCATACGAGCTATCTGTAAATGCTGAAAAGGCCCAAAAGAACTACCAAACCAAGTATCATTACTTATATTAACTAAAAAATCGCTATTTTTTGCATGACTAGCAATAAAGTCGGGGTAGGCGGCTTCATAACAAACAGATGCAGATATAGCTGCAACTGGTAAATTTAATACCCCTTGATTCGTGCTTCCCGATGAAAAACTTGACATAGGTAAATCAAAGAAGTCTATAGTTCCTCTTAATAATGATTCAAAAGGCACATATTCGCCAAAAGGAACTAGCTTAGTTTTGTTATATTTTTGGTTGATTTCTCCTAATGAGAATACGCTATTATAAACTTTTCCTGTGTGATCATTAATTGGAACTCCAGTAATTATTGTTAAACTATTATTTTTTGCTAAATTATTTAATTGCGGTAGATTGTGATCAAAATTAGTTAAAATAACCGGTATAGCATTTTCAGGCCATATTATAAGATCTTTATCTAAAACTGTTTGTGTTAACTGTAAATGCTTGTTGATGGATAACTCACTAAACTCAGAGTCCCATTTTATAGTTTGCGGAATATTAGCCTGAATTGCTGCTATTTGTAGTTGATTTTTAACTTTTAACCATTGATAATTGTTAAGAAAAATATGTGAAACTGCTATCAAAATAAGCATCAGTACAGTTGCTCGCCATACTTTTATATTACTACCCCTAGATAAAATTAAACAAGTGACAATAGTTGTAGCGAATACAATAATGAAACTTAAAGAGTAAACACCAAATATTGGGGCGAATCCGGCTATACTAGTATCTATAGCACTATAGCCAATAAATAACCACGGGAAACCTGTTAATATCCAGCTACGTAGCCACTCAAACAATACCCATAAAGCAGTAAATAACAATGCTTGTGAACAGTAATTATGTTGTTTTTTATCCTGTGATTCGGTGTTTGCAATACAATTTAGCTTGCAATAGAAATAAAACATTGTAGCGCTAAATATCGTAGCTAATAGCAAAATAAACATTGCGGTTAACAGACTAGCTAAAGCTATTGAAGCACCGCCGTAATCGTGAATACTTACATAAACCCAAGAAACACCAATACCAAACATCCCTATGCCATAGCAAAATCCAAGAAGCCAAGCTATTTTACTCGAAGATTGGTTACGTATGCATAAAAATGCAATAGCTATAGATAGTACACCACATAAAAACCAGTTAAATGGTGCGAGAGATAAAGGTAAGATTGCTCCTGCAATAATACATAATAGGTATTTACTATAATTATTCCGTAAAGACATTATTTTTTGGTAACTCTTAATAATTTTATTCTGCGTTTTTCAGCACTAATTACTTCAAAGGTAAAACCAGCATAGTCTACGCTTTCATTTGCTAAAGGCATTCTTCCTAAAAGTTGAATAACAATTCCACCAATAGTATCAAATTCATCGCTGTGGCAGTTTGCATCTAATTCTTCATTGAATTCATCAATAGGCATAATAGCTTTTACAATGTAACTATTACTATTTTCTGGATCTGGTTTTATTAATACGCCTTCATCAACGTCAGTTTCATCTTCGATATCACCAACTATTTGTTCTAAAACATCTTCTATAGTAACTAAGCCGGCTATACCGCCAAATTCATCTACAACTACCGCCATATGATTTCTGGTGGTGCGTAACTCTTTTAACAACACATTTAATCTTTTGCTTTCTGGTATAAACGTGACATGGCGCATATGATCTCTTATGTTAAAATCTTGTTTTTCTAACATAATTGGTAGTAAATCTTTTGCTAAAAAAATTCCTACAACTTCATCTTTATTAGCACTTAAAATAGGAAATCTAGAATGAGCAGACTCAATGATATTTGTTAATGCTTCGGTTGATGTTTGATCTTCTTTTATACACACCATTTGCGATTTAGGTATCATTATTTCACGAACTTGCATTTCTTCTACTTGTATAGCTCTTTCTACGATACTAAGTGACTCATCGTTAATTAATTTATTTCTGTTTGCTGCTTGTAGCAATGCTATTAGATCGTTGCGGTTATTAATTAATTTAATAATCCAACCTAAAATCCACGAGGGCTTAAAAGATATTTTCTTGATCATTATAGTAGTTACTTGTGATAATTTAAAGGTTTATACACCTTCAAGTAGAAGGTGTATACTTAAAGATAGCAAATTTCTTTAAGTAGATAAAATAGTATTACTAGCTTAAGAAGATAGCTAACAATTACTCGGTAGCTAATTCTTCTTGTTTACAGTTGACCTCTGTATCGTGACAAGATAAAAACTCTTGTCTTATTTTGGTTTCAATGCTGTTGGCAATTTTAGGATTATCGACTAAAAATTTGGCGGCATTGGCTTTTCCCTGACCTATTTTATTACCTTTATAAGCATACCAAGCCCCTGATTTATCAATTAATTTTTGTTTAACTGCTAAATCTAGTAATTCTCCAGAGCGATAAATTCCTTTACCATATAAAATTTGAAACTCTGCTTGACGAAACGGCGGTGAAACTTTATTTTTTACTACTTTTACTCTAGTTTCATTACCGATTACATCTTCACCTTGCTTAATAGCTCCGATACGGCGAATGTCTAATCTAACTGAGGCATAAAATTTTAAAGCATTACCTCCGGTAGTAGTCTCTGGGTTACCAAACAATACCCCGATTTTCATTCTAATTTGATTAATGAAAATAACTAAACAATTGGTTTGCTTGATAGTACCAGTTAACTTACGTAACGCTTGAGACATAAGTCTGGCTTGTAAACCTACGTGTGAATCACCCATTTCGCCATCGATTTCAGCTTTAGGCACTAAAGCAGCGACAGAATCAATAATAATAACATCTACGCCTCCAGAGCGCACTAACATATCGGTAATTTCTAACGCTTGCTCGCCGGTATCAGGTTGAGATAGATACAAGTCATCTACATTTACCCCTAATTTGCCTGCATATACAGGATCAAGAGCATGCTCAGCATCGATAAAAGCACAGGTAGCTCCTTGTTTTTGTGCTTCAGCGATAACGCTTAGTGTTAAGGTTGTTTTCCCAGAAGATTCAGGACCAAATATTTCTATTACTCTACCCTTAGGTAAGCCACCAATACCGAGCGCGATATCTAATTGTAATGACCCTGTAGAAATAGCTGGTATTTTTTCATTTTTTTTAACCCCCATGCGCATTATAGCGCCTTTACCAAATTGTCTATCTATTTGACTTAGTGCTACAGCTAAAGCTTTTTTTCTTTGATCTTCCATAAGGTTTCCTTGCAAATATTAAAATTACCAATTTAATACAATAACTTTTAAGAGAATTATTTCTAAATTTAAATAAAAAAATAAAGCGAAATTAAGTCGTCTATACAACACTGATACACTTTATTACTTTGAGAGCACATCCTTTCAACAAGTAATTATTTATCTTATTATACAGCTGGCAGTTAGAAATGTTGGTTTTCAGCAAGTGGTTATAAGATTTTAGCCAAGGCAGTATTTCGCAGGTTTAGTGTCGACTAAATCAAGAAATACTAGCGCAGGATAAAAGCTTAGAAGCCTTGCCCTCTGGGGACTACTAAAAAGATTTACTTCTGCGTTAAAATACCTAGAAATGCACTTGCATTCCTATGGCATTTTGCATTGAAGTAAACCATTTTACTTAGCCATGAAACCTAACATTTTCATTTTTTGCCTGTATAAACAAGACATCTACTTTTGATATTTATATTCAAGCTAAATTAAAAAGTAGCAACGTAGTTTATAAGGTTAAAAAGACTTGGCTCTATGGGAGCAATTAACAGTGCAATTAAATAATATATTTGCTAAGTGTTATTAATTTAACTAAAAGTTGTTCGCAATACGTATTGTGAAATAAAATGTGCCTATACACATTTATGTTAGATTGATAAGTTGAATTTAAGTTCAACGATAAATTACTATAATATGTAATGTTAATTAAAACAATGTATATTATATTTTTTTACTAGACATCTAGTAGTGCTAAAATAGAATGTGTATAATATACTTTATATTTTAGCTGTGTATACTAATTTATTTACAATAAATATTCTATTAATTTTTAAACGGATACGCAACAGTGAAAGTTCTAATTACTAATGATGACGGGGTTACAGAATACGGATTAAGAAAACTTTATGAAGTATTTTCCTCAACACAAAACTGCTTAGTGGTAGCCCCAGACAACAATTGTTCAGGAGTTAGTCACTCTCTAACATTAGGTCGACCTCTTCGTGTTAAGCAACATGGAAATGGTTTTTTAAGTGTAAATGGTACCCCTGCTGATTGTGCTTATTTAGCATTGCGCAATATTTTCGATTGTGACTTTGACCGCGTCATAGCTGGAATAAATTTAGGTGCTAATTTAGGCGATGATGTAATCTATTCAGGAACTGTCGCAGCAGCAATGGAGGGTAGACATTTAAACAAAACGGCAATCGCCGTGTCTTCTTGTGGTTCAAGTAATGCTAATATTGATGTTAGCGCTAAGGTAATAGCTCAATTAATACCTTTTATCGAAGAGGTAAAATTAGCGAAAGGTACTATTCTTAATATTAACATTCCCGCTATTAGTTATGAGGATATAGCTGGTTATCAGGTTACAGCATTAGGTAAGAGGAAACTTTCAACCTCTCCAGTAAAAACAGTAGATCCTCGCGGTCATGTTGGCTATTGGGTTGGGGCAGTTGCAGACTCAACAGATAACGAAGTTGGTACTGATTTTTACGCTATAGCTAATAATTGCGTTTCAATTACTCCATTGCACTCTGATAAAACAAATCACCATGCGTTATCTTATACTAAAAGTTGGTTAAAGGAGGTTGAGAGCCAAATTTGCTAAAAAGTAATCATTAAAATCTTTATTGAATAGCAAAAATAATAAATAACAGTTATTTAAGGATAATAAAATGAAGGATGCTATTATATTCGAAGACGCAGAGTATTTTTGCAAAGAAAATCATTATAATATTAACTATGTAAAACCTAAGTTTATAAATAAAACAATAAAGCATCTTTAGCTAAAAATAACCTTAATGCTAGTCGTTTAGTCGTAGCTATGTGTATTAATTCTAATAATAATTTACGTATGCAAGAAATAAATGTCGAGAACACACAAGCTTTAAATGAAGATTTATTGCTGTTTACTAATACTGATAGATACGAGAAAGAAGCGAAGTGGATTATTTGTTTCTTTAAAACAGATGCTTCCTTAGCTGGAAGCAAAAGGTGTGAAATTGCATGTGAGTTATTTAAAAACCAACAAGGCACAGTTAAATAATTGGTAGTAAAGCAGAATTAAAATACTTAGCTACTTACTTGATTTCTTCTTTTAGAAAAACTGTATTTTCAAATATGAGGTGTATACACACCTTCAGCAATTTCTGAATAATTTTGACAATATATAAATAAAAGATAATTACATCAGTAGAAAGCTTTTTTGTAAATCTCAAATAAAACTTTAGCCTATGTTTTAGTATATTTATAGAAAACTAAAAACATACTAATGATTAACATGCTATTTAATCAAAAAACTTATTAATGAAAGTTTACAAAAAAATGCTTTTATAGATTTAAAATATTAATTGAAAACTATGGATACATTTTCTATTGATGTATGTGATTTTATATTTTTAGTTATAAATTATTGCCTACTAAATTTCATCTTTTACACAGTCTAGTCTCTTTTTTCCAGTACGATCTAAGTAATCTTGAAAATCTTTAGGTAATCTTCCTGTTGTTGCACCAGTCCATTTAGTTTTACTACCAGAAAAGGTTTCATACTCAAAAGTATACTTTTGTAGTTTTTTTCTTTTCTTAGAAGAATCCTTAAGATCTAATGTTCCTAAATCATTGAGAGATACTCCTTTTTCCTCCATAATTTTTTTTACAGCTTCAATACTATTTTGTTTTAATAGATTTAGCTCTTCAAGTTTTTTTTTGCTTTCTTTTTTTTCATTAGCAACATCTGTCAGTCTTTTGATTAATTTTTCTAAATCTTCAATATGTATATCTTTAAATAAAGATCTTATTCTTGCTTTACTGCTTAATCGGCTGTAAATCTCATCGAACATATTCATAATTAAGTTTCCTCCATGAAAATTTTTAATATATTTATATCTTGGTGTAATGTTTATATTATTATGAATTAAACTCATATGTACACTTTCTAGTTAAAAATATACCTTTTTAGTAAATAATTTAACTAATAAATGTAAAAACATTAGTACATAAAAGCCCTTGCTATGCAATAACTATAAAAAACGTTAACTTACTCTTTGTATCGTCTTGAAATTTAACTAAGCATGCTAACAACAATTTGCTTTAAATCTAAGCTTGTTGTTTAGCTCTGAAAAGATAAATATGCAAGTTGAAAGTATATAAATAAACGACATGTTATATAAGTATATTAACGATAATTTTATTAAAAGTAAAGTTATTTATAGTCAAAGCAAGTATTGTTATAGTTTAATACTTGTTGTTTGTACTTGTCATAAATTTAGATAAACTACTATGCAAACTGCAACTTTTACAAGCATACATTTTGATAAGCTTGAAAACAAATTATATTCTAGCTGTTTATTAGAACAAACATATTCCGTATACTATTATACAAATAACTAATAATCAAATATTTATTTATAAAAATATAATATTATTGTCTGACAATTAAAACTAATAAAGTAATTATTAGTTTTAACGAACGTGGAGGAATTCTCCTTCCATAGCCGTAGGATTGGTGGGAAATGGATAGTCCGAAAGGTAGAGTAGGTTTGCGAATAAGAGAATGGTCTTGTACTGGGTGTGGTGCAAAGCATGATAGAGATATCAACGCTTCAAAGAATATGCTTGCCTCTGGGCTTAGAGGTCTCGCAGGAGGAATCCCCCACTATAGCATTTGTGCTTAGTGGAGGGAGGAAGTCAAAATAAATTAGACAATCTTAGTGTGTACACTTTCAAATTGAAAACATATTAATTCGCTATGTCGTGCAACTAATGTGCTGAATTTAAAACTTGCATTTCAATCAAATTAGCACTAATTTTATCATTCTTTGCAGCTGTAGACGAATCTGTTCGTGTTTGCGGATAGCTGCTTATAGTCCTATCGCTTATTGTTTTAAATCCATCAGGGTGTTCAGTAGGTGGAGGGCTTTGTTGGATTGACCTCGTGGGTTCTTTAGAAGTTTGCCTTTTAATTGTTACAGCAAATGCCGTCGCCTTGCCTATAAAATCCCCCTGAGATTTAGAAGCGTTATTGGCACTTTTTTCAGGAGGAGTAATACCTATGCCTTGTGGTCGCTGTTGTATAGTATAATACATTAATATTCCTTTTAATCTGTATGATATTTATAAATAGTGTTTCTAATCTTTACTAATGGTTTCTGCTTTTTTTAGTTTATAACTGTCATTTTTATGCTGCTTTTGATTATGCAGTTTATCAACTTGTTGTAACAAGCTTTTGTTATAATCTTTATAGTGATTAACTTCAGCTTCATATTTAATAAATTGTCTTACTTTATTAGGCACTTCTTCTATAGAGCAGTCTAATAAAATAGAAACTTTTTCTAAAGTTAATAGCTTGTTTTTTAGTTCATTTATTGTGTTATTGTTTTCTGATATTAGAGTATCACCCTCATCTATAAGCGACTTAAGTCTACTTCCTTTGTTAGTCAGCTGTAAGTTTTTAGCACGTAATTGCTCTATTTCATCTTGCGTATTTGTAAGTTTTTTTTCTAGCTTATTGCGTTCGCTTTTTTCATGATCTGTAATTTTAATCCAATGATCTATTTGACCTTGATGCTGAGCTTCTAATTTAGTTTCTAATTTAATAATTTGTGCTTGGTGTTGTTGTTGTAATTTGATTGACTCATTTTCTAATTTACTAATTTGTTTTTTTTCAGTGTCTAGCTTAGTGTGCAACTCAAAGACTAGCTTTTCTAAATCTTGTGCTTTATTGCTTAATTGGTCTACCTGCTCTTGGTATTGACCTATTGTTAAATTTTGTAGCTCTACTTCATGCTGCAGTTTATCGGTATCAGCACATGACTGCTGCAATTTGTCTTCTATATGATTAACCTCTTGTTTTAGGTTATCTTCATAATCTAAATGTTTTGCTTCATATTGATACTTCCATTTTCCCATTTGTTGTTTAATTGCACTTACTAATTCTTCAGGTAGATCTTCTTGTTGATACTGTCCCATTTTTTGCAAAAAACGCCACTCATTATAGTAAGGTAAAATTGTTTGCTTGCCCATATTAGCTTTTTGGGCGACTAAATCAGCATTTATACGTAGCCCCTGAGACTCTAGCTCGGAGATTACTGCAAGAACAATATCTTTTTTTTGTTGCTCTTTTTGTTTCATAGTGTGCATGCCCTCTTTATTAATACCTATAATACCAGTATTACAATACCAGTATTAAAAGTATTGTCAATAGTAGTCTTGCGTCCGGTAAAGCTACTTACCGGACATCGTTTGTTTGCATCAATATTATTTAGCCATTGTTAAATATAGCAGTAGATAAATTAATATAATGAAGAAATAGTTTGTTACTACTTAATAAGATTAACGTTATTACAAAAAAACTATAAAAATATATACAGATTACAAGAGGGGGGAATGTTTTTATAGATACACCTTCTAGTCTATTAACATTAATTGTTAGAAGATTTAGCTTCAATCTGGTAAATTTTAGACAGATCAATAGGCATCTTTGTAAAAGGATCGGTTCCTTGTTGCACATACCATCTTGTTAATTCATGGTAACTATATATATTGTTACCATATACTACGGCATCATCAAAATCAGTTTCGCCACTAATGCTGCATTCATGCTGTTGTGTTTCGCTATTAGCTATTATTGGTAAGCTAGTATATTTTTTATCTTTAATGTTTTGAAACCGTTGGTGTTGTTGCCAAGGAGTCCATTCCGCTAAACGATTTTCAAACTCTGCTGTTATTTTTTCTTCAATTATTTTTTTTGCTTGTTTAATATCTGAAGTTGTTAAATTAGCTATAACTGTATGGTTTGCTTCTACGGTTGTTATTGGTAAATTAAATATACGTGCAAGCCTTATTAGAAATTCTAAAAAGAATTCAATATCTTCTATAGATTTATTACTGTTTGATTTTTGAATAGCATAAAGTTCGATATCTTCCATATAAAAACAATACTTTGCAGCAGTACGCAATTTTTCTCCTGTGAAATCATTAATACGAGATGCTTTTTCGGCATCTACTATGCAGTTTAGAATTTGTAACTTAGATAAATATAATGTAGTTCTATCTACACAGCTACTATTAGCTTCAGAAAACTGAGCCAAAGCTCTTTCTTTTAATTCTATATTATCATCTGCTAGCATTGCTAAAATCTGCATAAGTTGTTTTGCTAAAACAATTGCTGTGTTGTTATTTTTATTATAACTTGCAGAAGTTGTTAACTCATTTAAAAATAAGAAGACATCCTGTTTTTGTAGATCATTTAGAACACCAATGTCGGGTTTATGGTTGTTTTCAGATTTTTTATACCAAAAATCAATAGCCTCTTCTAAAGAAGCTAATTTTATTTTTTTAGGTCTGCCATCAGTAAAAATAGCTCTGCCATTAGCTAGTTGGTTGTATCTGTTAATTTGTTCTATTGAAATGCTGGTTTCTGTTAAAATTATGTTAATAGGAGGGTTATCTAGATCATATGGTAAATTTTGTATCCATTCTTCAGGAATGTCTTGCAATTCAGGGCAATGAAAAATTTCTATGTCACCTTCTACTATAATATCAGCAGGGAAATTTGTAAATTTCCTACAATAAGATAACTTTAAATTGCCATTAACTTTCAGGTTAGAAGGCAAAGTGGTAACTTCAGAGCACAAACTGATATCTAAATTATTTGTTATAGTAGTAGCATTTAATTGATTGACTATTTCCTTGTTCACGTTTTTTAAAGTTACATCTTTTAGACTTTCAGGGATTTCTTGAAGTGCTATATTTTTGCAAAGCGCTACAGCAAGTGAACCACCGTTGTGAATTTTAATATTTAGCGTCGTTAATTTATTTGGTTGATACCACAACATAGTTAATTTTTTTACAGAAAAATCTTGCGGAAAGTTTAATAAATTAGGGCAGTCTTCAATATACAATTCATCTGTTATATTTGAACCGTTGTATATTTTTGTTAGCTTTTGCATATTATAAAGAGATAAAGACTTTGTCTTTATTATTCCTATATCATCTATATTACATGAAGAGAACTTAATAGAATCAGTTATGCTTCTTAATGGTAGTCTATATTTATTATTAAAGTTAGATATGTTAATACTGCTAGCTTGAATAATATTAGGTAGCCAGATACTATCATTTTTATATGACAAATATCCTTCAACTTTTACAAAAGGCATAGCAAGCCCAATATCTTTTAATTTTTTATTGAATTCAGTGGCAGATATTGTTTCTACAAAATAGTTTTTTACTTCAGTAGATGTAGTAGCTCTTGATAAGACTTCAGTATCAGCTAATAAGGGATTTAAAGAATTATTTGTTACAACTGCATTTGTTTCGTTGCGTTCAGCCTGAGCTACTTCTAATATTTGATTATGATTTGTATTAATTGGATTCATTGTTAATTCTTACTTTTAAATAATTGTTGATTATTAATGAATAGGGATAATTTAATATATGCACCTTTTACTTACTGATATATTTTTAACTTTAGTAAAAATTTCAGTATCAGTCGTTACAACATAACCTGATACTAGCTAGACATTTATATTATTTATTAGTTCAATTATTTGCATGTTATTTGAGTATAAGTATACTAATTATGATGTCTTAGATTGCCACTATTTCTATAAAACACAAGGTTATTTATGCTTGCAAATAATACAGATACAAAGTTTTGGGATAAACAAGCAACTAATTTCATATCTTGGTTTTCTAAATGGCATACTACCTATTCAGGCAGTTGGGATACCGGAGATACTAAATGGTTTGCTGGAGGCAAGTTAAATGCAAGTTATAACTGCATAGATAGACATTTGCTAGATAAATCAGATAGAATTGCATTTATGTGGGAAGGCAATGAAGCAAATCAAAATATTAATATTTCTTACCAGCAGCTGCATGATGAAGTATGTAAATTAGCAAATGCCATGAAAAACATGGGAATCAAGAAACACGATAAAGTTTGCATATATTTGCCAATGATTCCTGAAGCAATTTTTTCCATGTTAGCTTGTAGTCGTATAGGTGCAATTCATACCGTAGTATTTGCCGGATTTTCTCATAATGCTTTACTAGATAGAATACAAGCCTCAGAAGCTAAATTACTTATTACTGCCGATGCCTACATGCGAGGCGATAAATACATTGCTTTAAAAAACAATGTGGATTTAGCCTTAAACAACCATCATAACAGCATTGCTAAAGTGGTAGTGGTTGATCAGAGTAAATATATAACAAATCATAACCATAATATCAACTGGATAACCGATCGTGATATCCCATATGAAGATTTCATTAGCAATCAAGCAGTAACTTGCCAGCCAGAACCTATGGATGCAGAAGATCCACTGTTTATTTTATACACATCAGGCTCTACAGGGAAGCCTAAAGGAGTAGTGCACACCACCGCAGGATATTTACTACAAAGCTGCATGAGCTTTAACAATGTTTTTAATTACACATCTTCAGATATTTATTTTTGTGCTGCCGATATCGGCTGGATTACTGGGCATACTTATATTGTTTACGGGCCGTTAGCAAATGCAGCGACTAGTGTTATCTTTTCTGGGATGCCAATGTATCCAGATGAAACTAGGATCTTACAAATAATAGATAAATATAGAGTTAGTATTTTTTATACTTCTCCGACTGCTTTACGCATGCTGATGTCAAAAGGTGATCAAGCTCTTAGCTCTAGCTCGCGTCACAGCTTGCGACTATTAGGGTCTGTAGGTGAACCGCTTAACCCTGATGTATGGCGTTGGTATCAGCATAAATTAGGAAAAGATAATTGTAAAATAGTAGATACTTGGTGGCAAACAGAAACTGGATCTATTATGCTGCACCCAACTACAGATAACCAGTTACCAGGATCTGTAGGCAAATCAACCGATTATATGCCCGTAGTATTACTAGATGATGACGGTAATGAAATTAGCGGAACTGGTACAGGGATGCTAGCTATAGCCAAGCCTTGGCCGAGCCAAGTACGAACATTATATAACAACCATCAATTTTTTATGGAAACCTATTTACAGTGCTATCCAGGGTATTTCTTTTCTGGTGATAAAGCACATAGGGATAAAAATGATAATTTATTTATAATTGGTCGCATGGATGATGTGATTAATGTTTCTGGGCATAGAGTTGGCAGTGCAGAAATAGAAAATGTTTTAATTGAACACCCTAAAATTGCAGAAACAGCAGTAGTTGCAACTAGTCATAATATAAAAGGTGAGTGCATTAGTGCTTTTGTAAAATTAATAGATGGTTGCAAAGCTAATTCCGAATTATATTCAAAATTAGAGCAACTAATAAATGAAAAAATTGGTGCTTTTGCTCGACCTGAAAATATATTTATTGTAACCGACTTGCCTAAAACTAGGTCAGGAAAAATAATGCGCAGAATTTTACGTGATTTAGTTAATAATAAAACAGAATTTGGAGATACTTCTACTTTGACTAATCCTGAAATAGTAAATGATTTAAGATCACAAATAAGTAGGTAAAATATTACTTTTATAGCTAATTATTAGCTATAAATCACACAACGTTTTTAGTGTTATCTATTGCGATGTAGCCTTATATTTGATATAATATACCTTTATTTAAGGATGTACCATATAAAAGGAGTAATGCATTATGAACACTAAATTTAGTACGCCTGTCAGTCACATAGGAGAGTCCAGATATAGTGGCACAATGCTAAGCAACCAAAATAGCTCGATCTCACCGACACAACAGGCAAATAGCAACGTAGCAACTGCGAATGTAAGTAATCAAGTCCCCTCTACTGGCAAAAGAAATATAGTTATCAGAGCATTTAAGTATCTTGCTGATAGAATCGTAGCTGCGGTTAAATTTGTTTGGAGTAAGCTGTTTGCATCTAAATCAGAAGCAGACAGTGGACAACGTTCGGTTACTTTTAAGAAACCAGAAGATGATATAAAAAAAACAACTGATAAAGATAATACCTGCAGTAGCCAAACTTCGCAAGCCCATGATAATAATCCAGCTTTAATAGATCAGCAACCAGCAAATATTGTAGAAGCACAAAATACTGAAGGCGGTTCTAGCGATCAAGATTTACAAGAAAGCGATAACTTCGAAGCAGAAAATGATTTAAAAGAAAAAACTGCTAAGGATAGCTCAACAGATACAAAACAAGCAAATACTGAAGATGATACTAATAATAATCCTGATAGCTTTGTGATTGTTGCTGAAGATATAGCACATCCTAGTGGGCAAGTTACACATTCTCAAAATGAGGCACATAAGAATCAGGTAGCAGTTAATGAGATAACAGACATTGTTACTAGTAAAATTAGTACTGTAGCAGATACAGCTACGACTATGCTCGGTCAAGCCTATGAGTGGTTTAAACCTCTGCTTGGAGCAATAGATGAAAGAGTATTTGATGGTAAAAGTTGGAAAAACATTAGTAGTTATGTTGACAGTTTTATACAGCATGCTGACTACAACTCTGCTACTCCTGATAACCATATAAGAGAGCTTATAAAATTCAATATAAATGAGTTAAAAAATATCTTTGTAGTTCAAACCCAAAAATATTATAAGTATGAAAAACCAATTGACACGTTATTTAAAATATGCTCTATGGTAATGTATACAGCTTTAAAACTAAATACATATCAGAGTGACGAACATGCTGAAGAAGCTAAAGAAAATTTAGCTAATCTTAATAATATGCTAAACAATATATACATTAGTTGCGTTAATGATTTCGTATGCTTTTCATACGAAAATGAAGATATTCAAACAAAAGAAGAAGCTTTAGAGCAAATAAATAAGCTTGCTATAGAAAAATTTGGTTCTACATACAAGCAGGTTACCCGAGAGCAGATAGAGCAAATAACGTAAAGACTAAGAAGTATTTATAAGGTTCTTCTAAACTAATATAAAATTTCACGAGCGTTTTCTTGACGCTTGTGCATCACTAATAGCAACCATTTTATCAATTATCAATCGGTCTATATCTCTTTTTTGTGCCTTAGGCAGTTTGCTAAGCTGACTTTTAGGATCGTTTAGCTTGTTCTGTAACTTTGTTAGTTGATTTGTAGATGTAGCATTATTGACAAAGTTTATAATTTTTTTTGCATGGGTCGAAGACATAAAGGATGATTTTAGTGGTTCTCGTGTTTGCTGAGTTGTAGCTTTATTACCTCCATCAAGAGCAACTGTTTTATCAAGTATTAACCGATTTATAATTCCTTTTTGTGTATGATTTAATTTATTAAAAGCACTCTGTGGGTCATTTAGTTTTTTCCGTAGGGTTGTTAGTTTGTCTTTAGATGTAGTATTTTGTATGAAAGTTATGACATTTTTAGGAATACCCAAAAATGCGCTTTTTTGTTTAGAATATTTTAATGTGTTTCTAGTATTCAGCCTTAATCTAGGTGTGGTATTCAGTCTTAATCTAGGTGTGGGCTTAGTAATACGTATGCTTCTATTGCCCCAATTTCGTGCTACATCCGCTAATTCTTTAAAAGTAGTTTTATATACTGATTTTAAATCTGCTTGTTCTGTATTTATTCTATAACTACCCATATACTTCTCCCTTTATGCTTAATACCTTGTAATCGACAACTATAAAAATTGTGTATGCGTTATCAAGGTTATTAAAATTATTGTTTTATACGTTTTATACGTTTTATACGTTTTATACGTTT
>CAKMZJ010000003.1:24939-52035 GCA_929200395.1 Candidatus Gorgonimonas eunicellae
GTTTTATACGTTTTATACGTTTTATACGTTTTATACGTTTATTATAGTACTCTTCAAATTTAGATATAATTATTTTATTAAAAATCAAAAATATTGAATAAGATTGGCTTTTGTTAACTTTAATAAGAAGCTTTAATCTGAGTTTAACTAAATGCTATATACTATCACTTAACAAGTAATACTGCTATAAATATTGATATTTTGTATGAAGCGCAAAGAAACAAATGTAGGATAAACCATTGCGGAAATAGACAAGAAACTTAATAATAATTTGTATAAATTTATTGGGTTTTATTAAAAGCGCGATAAAGCCTTCTCTTTTAGATATAAGGTTTTATACAGGTCGTAAATGAAAATGCTTGTTTTTAAAATTTATATAAGTTATGTTCATTATTATGAATAGACTTAATCTATCCGCAAGTAAAAAACAAAGCCTTGAATATCTTCATAAACATACGAGAGATTCTTATGTGTCTGATTGTATATGCTTAGTTCTGAATGTAGAACTCTAGTTGATATTGCTATAGTTCTTAGAATGCATGTAACTAGTATTTTTATATTTGCAAAGCAATAGACACAAAACAAAGTGCAAAACTTCTTCTTTCAGAGTCGGCTACTTATCTAGAAATTCCCTCTTTGTTTGATCTAAGAAATGATTTAAAAGATAAATATAAATATCTTCGCAGCTCTTCTCTTTAGTATAATATTTTATATCATCGTATAATTTACTTAGTTTAAAACTCAATTGATGTCTCAACTTATCATTACCCTTACTTAGATCTTTATCTGCTATTTGAGAAAGTAAAGATCCGAACTTACCTATAAATTCTATTTGCTTAGTTTCTAGTAAAGTAGTACGGTGTAGCATTTTAGCTAGGTACATAGAAGTTGATGCTACATATACATTAGATATATCTTCTAAATTATAGCGATCCAACAACATTATAGAGACCTTTTTTAAAGTATAGTTTGATACTTTAATATCATCAAGCAAAAACTTCTTTGAGTTTATTTTGTATATATATTTTTTTAAATGAAACCTTTTTAAATTTTTAGTTAAAAAATTATTTTTCCAACTTTTTTTAAATATCATTAATTCATCTTGGGTTAAATTAGAAATACAATACTTACAGACGTCCCTAATAAAACGTGATTGCTCTACCCTATCATCACGCTTTATATCTTCCATAAAAACAACTGCACCTTTCTTAATAAAAGCTATTTCAATTGGCTGTTTTTGAATTACTATTTGAATAGCTCTTGCTTGTAAATCTTTAAACTTATCCGTTTGTTGATATTCTTTTTGACATTCTGAGTAATTGATTAGAGTAGAAGCACTTTTTTTAATTAAAGCATCATTATTTATATACACATAGTTTATACTCAAGTTGCTCGATGATGTATTCATTATTTTTCTTCTTTAAAATAAAATATTTTTAATATTGTGTTGCCTACAAAAATTCTTTCTATTTTTTTATAGTATCTTCTACTATAACATATATTTTTATATTAAATTATACTTTTTTTGTAAATATACACTTAGCAGATGAAATAGAGGGGAAAAGTAATAATGATTTTGATAAATGTATTGGGTTTTATTAAAAGCGCGATAAAGCCTTCTCTTTTAGAGAGAAGGTTTTAATGATATTGTACTGCTAGTTATGCAAACAATACTAAAATTTAACACCAAATGTAAAAGATGTGTTATTATTGGAATCTGAAGCTTTGCTAAGAAGATTAGTTTGATGTTCCAACTTCACAAAAAACATATTAACATCAAAATTAATACTAGTCCCAAGAACTGATGCGTTTTTATCGGAGTTTGATAAATCAAAACGATGGTTAAGATATACTTCAGGATTTAAATTAATAATAGTGTTTGGTATCTCGAAGTTAGTTCCAATAGTTATTTCTGGGGTTATGAATAAATTACTATCTGAATAATCAGTATAAGAAGAATGCTTCTTAGCTGTTGCTAATTCAATAGCAGCCTTAGGTGTTATATACAAACCATCTTCAATATTATATTTATGGCCTATTTTAGCTTGAATATTATTAAAAGTTTTTAATATAGGATGACTGATGCGGCTACTACTATCATAGCGACTACTAATATCATATGAGTGGCTAATTTTTATTTCTGCGATAAAAGCTTGGTCATGATACTCTAATCCTAAGGCTGTATAATCAGCTGAACTACTGTTATTACCAGTTAAATAGATTGGAGCAGAACCATGCTCTAAAGTTAATTTATAGCGATTCTCCAAAAAAGCTTCTATGCCACATTTAGAGTATATTGCAGAATTATGGGGATCCTGTGTACCAATATAACCATATCCTAAATATACCTTATTTTGGTTAGCATTTAGACGATTATGATTCTGATAATTATTAGCTTCTGCTGTAAGAACACCAAAACTAAGATTGATAACTAATGATATTATAAAAAAAGTTAATTTAATTTTGTTTTTTAAAAACTTCATATTACATCCATGATAAATTGAAAATTGAAAATTGAATCCGGCAAATAATTTTATCGATAGACCTTATACCTGAAAGGGCATCGATTTGCCTGAAGCGTCGCGTCCTTTCTTGTAAGGAATGGAGCCATTGTAACACAATCACGCAGTTTTTGCTAATTATAGATAACAAGTTAGTAATTCTAGATAAATTAGATCATTATAGAACTAATAATAAAACCATGTATATTTAAGGCTCATAAATATCTTGTTTTAATACCCATAGTTTGTTAACATTACCTAATTTACTTTAGGAGCTAGGTAAATATGTGCCGGTACGCGGCAAGTATACAGTATAATGGTAATCA
Organism: Candidatus Gorgonimonas eunicellae; assembly: GCA_929200395.1. GTDB lineage: Bacteria > Pseudomonadota > Gammaproteobacteria > Pseudomonadales > Endozoicomonadaceae > CAKMZJ01. The sequence continues at coordinate 27,767 of CAKMZJ010000003.1, forward strand.
GTTTTATGGGTGGCAGAAGCTAAAAAACGATTTAATCACTGTGCAAGATATGGTAGAAAAAGCTATTTCTACAGTAGCTAATCATAATGTAGACATAGTATGTGCGGGCAGAACCGACGCTAAAGTGCATGCATTAGGTCAAATAATTCATTTTGACTCCAATGCTCAACGATCTATCGATAATTGGCAACAAGGCATCAATTCAAACCTTCCGGACACTATAGCTGCCAATTGGGTTAAACCAGTCAATAAAGATTTTCATGCCCGTTTTAGTGCTTTATGGCGTCATTATCGCTATTTAATCTATAACCATAATGTTAGGCCTACGCATTTTTCTAAAGGCGTAACCCTAATATATAAACAATTAGATCATAATTTAATGCAACAAGGTGCCAATTATTTAATTGGTGAGCATGATTTTAATTCGTTTAGAGCTGTTCAATGCCAGTCTAAAACATCTATACGCAAAATATTACAACTGCAAGTTAAGCGAGTTGGTAATATTATAACAATAGATATACAAGCAAATGCTTTTTTACATCATATGGTGCGTAATATTGTAGGGGCATTAATAGCTGTAGGTCATAAAAAACGCAATCCAGAATGGATTCATCAAGTATTGCTTGCAAAGGATAGAACAAAATCAGGAGTTACTGCACCAAGTTATGGCTTATATTTTATGAATGTTGGCTACCCTGAAAACTATTCTATCCCTACATATGATCATAACAATAACCTTTTAGATATTTTTATGATGCATAAATAAAATTATCTAAATTATATATATACAGCTTCAACCTGAAGTTTATATTTAACCAGGCAGTATGACATAATATTTTATGCTATTATATATATTGTGTCTAAAGAGTATTACATTATGAAGGCTACCAATTCATGAGCAACTGGCTAGTAAATAAATTAATACCTTCTTTTTCAAGGTCTACAAATAAATCTAGAGAAAGTAGCGTTCCCGAAGGACTGTGGAAAAAATGCATACAATGCGATGCTGTTCTGTATCGTCCAGAATTAGAAAGGTTTTTATATGTGTGTCCAAAATGTGATTATCATATTCGCATTAATTCACGTTCCAGATTAAAATATTTTCTTGATAAAGACAATCAAGAAGAACTATTTGCAGACTTAGAACCTGTAGATAAACTAAAATTTAAAGACTTAAAAAAATATAAAGATCGGCTATCTGCTGCCCAAAAAGCAACTAAAGAGAAAGACGCATTAGTTGTTATTAAGGGCGAAGTCATGCAGCAGCCGGTTATAGCCTGTGCTTTTGAATTTTCGTTTATGGGTGGTTCTATGGGAACCATAGTTGGCGAAAAATTTACTAAAGCCGCTGAACAGTGTATTAAAGATCAAATTCCGCTAGTTTGCTTTGCTGCTAGTGGTGGTGCACGTATGCAAGAAGGCTTGTTCTCCTTAATGCAAATGGCAAAAACTAGTGCAGCATTAAAGAAAATGAAACAAAATATTATACCTTATATTTCTGTGCTAACAGACCCTGTTTATGGTGGTGTTTCTGCAAGTTTAGCTATGCTAGGAGATATAAATATTGCTGAACCTAAAGCTTTGATTGGATTTGCTGGTCCGAGAGTGATAGAACAAACAGTTAGAGAAAAACTACCTAGCGGATTTCAGCGTAGCGAATTTTTATTACAACATGGGGCGATCGATAAAATAGTTCCTCGTAATCAGTTACGAGAGACTATATCGCGGTTACTTAGTAATTTAATGCACCACCAGAACAAATAGTTTATCCTATTATATTCGTGGCAATTGAAAAGCTTGTTTATACAGATAAAAATCCTAGATTTTATAAGAGCGTAGTAAAAAATTAATTTAAAGTAAAATACAATAGAAATGCTTACCAGCATTTCAAGGTGTTTTAACGATGAACTAAATACTTTTATTTAACTCTTTAAAATATAGCATCTTTATCTGAAAGATGCATATAATGTAGCCTGTGTGATTTTAATTATATATATGACTCTCTAATAGTTGTACAACTCGTTCGTATTCTTTGCAAGTTCTAGCTTGTAGTCTAGCAAATTCTAAGGCATTTTTTTTGCTGTCATCTGCAATATTTTTTTTCATTAATTCGTTTATTGCATATAAATTACCTTGACGTACAGCATAATACAGAGCTGTATTGCCTTTAGGGTCTTGTAAATTTAGAGTTTCATTATTAGATTTATCTATCATTTTTTCAATAAGCTTATAAATAATAATGTTATCACTCTCATTATTATTTAACTTGCTACCTACAGCAAACATTAAAGCTGTATAACCATCTATGGTAATATTATTAACATCAGGTTCAGGCAGATATTCAAATAATTTCATCGCAGCATCGTATCTACCCCTAGATATTGCTTTTATTAACGGGGTAGCATTAGACTTGTTTTTCGTATTAATATTTGCTCCAGCTTCAACTAACGCAGCTATCCTTTCTACATCCCCTTGTTGTGCACTATACATTAAGTCTGCATCAAGTGTAATCTGATTTGATTTATTAGGCACATAATATTTCTGTAATAATTCTAAAAGCGGGTTATATTCTAGACGATGGCGAGCTATTAGTTCAGCGCATTCTAAGGCAGTTTTTCCTTTGCCATTTTTAATATTTGTATTAATCCCAGCTTCAAGTAACAGTTTTGTTATTTCAAGTTTTGTTTTTATATCAATATATCCGCTGAGTATGCTTATATGTAAAGCACTCCCTATATTATCACCATTATATTTACAGCTGCCATTTAATTGAACGTCTTGTTTAAGTAATTCTTTTACTGCATACAAATTACTACAATTTATAGCATAATGCAGAGCCGTATTACCTTGAAACCCTGCATGGCTTAGAGTTTTCTTGCTAGATTTATCAATGAGTTCCTGAATAAACTTATCCGTACTTTCGTTGCTAGGCAAGCTAGCTATAGCTAGTATTAAGGCCGTAGAACCATCTCTAGCAATAGTATTAATCTCAGGATTATATTCAAGTAATTTCTTTGCAGTAGCGTAGCTATAATTCCATAGTGCGCTCATTAATGGAGTCTCATTTAACTCATTTGTCGCATTAATATCTGCTCCAGCTTTAACTAGCATACTTAGAATTTCTACATTATCTTGCTGTGCGCTATACATTAAGGCTTTATCTAGTGAACTCGGGGTTAATTTACTTATTAAATTTGTTAACTCTGTTTTATTTAAATATTTGCTGTTATTTATAACATTATATAATTTATTGAGTTCGTGTTTTTCCTGTAATAATTCTACAAGCGGTTCGTAGTCTTGGTAACTGCTAGCCATTAGTTTAGCAAATTCTAAGGCAGTTCTGCCGTTGCCATCTTTAATATATATATCAATCTCGGCATCAAGTAACTCTTCTATTATTTCAAGTCTTGTACCTATACTTATATCAAAATTCGTTTGTTGAAGGATTGCATGTAAAATACTCCCTGTATTACCATACGAATCTATTTCACAATTACCATTTACTAAAACATTTGTTTCAAGTAATTTTTTTACTACATGTAAATTACCATGAGATACAGCATAATGCAGAGCACTATAGCCTTGATCCTGTTTACCGTTTAGAGTTTCCTTGCTAGCTTTATCTATGATTTTATCAGAATTCTTATAAATAATATCATCAGTAGAATTATTATTAAGATCCCTACTTGCTGCAAACGTTAAAGCTGTATTACCATTAATGGTAACAGCATTAACATCAGGACTATATTCAAGTAATTTCTTTGCGGTAGCATGTCTATCATTAGCTAGTGCTTTTATTAACGCAGTCTGACCAAACTTGTCTTTCGCATTAATATCTGCTCCAGCTTTAATCAACATATCTATAATTTCTATATTATTACCTTTATCTGCGCTATATATTAAGGCTTTATTAAGATTAGTATGGTTTAAATTATTTATTAAACTTGTTAATTCTGTTTCATTTAAAGAGTTTTTTTTGTCTATAACCTTATATAAGCTATTAAGCATGCGGCCTTGCTGGAAAAAGCTTATAAATTTAGTTAATAGCTTGATAACCGAGTTAAAAAATCTGAAAAAAACATTGTTTTCTTTTAATTTAACATTTAATTCAGTACTCTCTTGTTTTTCTAATGGATTTTTCTGGTAAGATGCAAGTAAGTTTTTTGAATCTGTTATTAAGTTATTTTTACTGTTCTCAAAATCTGTATTAGTATTAACCGATAAAGTAATTCCACTTAAACTAGCATTATTATAGGTTTTGTTGAACATGTTTTTCTTAAAAAAATTACAAGCATCTACTAAATGTCGCATTGATTTTGAATTTTCTAAATGTATTATTAGTTGTTTCAGATTAGTGCAAAAATAGTCTCTATATTTTGCTTCAAAAAATTTAACAATATCAATATCACGTTCTGTATTATCTTTAAATTGAAATTGGCTTAAGTCACTGGCACCAACGGCGTCAAGTTTGTTATTTTGGGGGGGGGTAGCTCTGACATTAGTATCAGATGTAGTTGTTAAATTTTTAGAATGATAACCACAAGAATCATATAAATCCTTATTATAATATTGAGAATAATTACCTGTATACATATTTAACTCCTTTAAAATATGTTTGATATTAGTCTATATTATGGTTTGAGCATTATATTATTTTTATTAGTTGTTGAATCTGTGAAACATAGATAGTCATTGTATCACATATAAATTATTAATGCAAGATGAGTTATGTGCAGGAAAACCTCTAAAACTATCCTGTATATACACGTGGCAGTTGGAAATGCTAGCTTTAACCTGCCACGTGCAATACCTTTAAATAGAAGGTATTATTAGTTTTTTAAATAACTATTTATAGTGTTTATTAATCCTGCTGTAGAGCTATCTATATTATTAAGATTTATACTAGATTTTCCGGTAAGTTGCTCCATTATCGGGTTGCTTAGCTCTTTACCAAGCTCAACCCCCCATTGATCAAAAGAGTTGATATTCCATATTAACCCTTGAACAAAAACTTTGTGCTCATATAGAGCAATTAGAGCTCCCATTGTTTCTGGGGTAAGCTGTTTCATTAATATAGTGCTTGAAGGCTTGTTACCTGCGATAACTTTATGTTTTGCTACATATTCAGCATATTGTTGTTGTTTGCCGCTATCTATTAGCTCATCATAGGCGATATCTTCAGTTTTACCTTCCATTAACGCTTTGCTCTGTGCTAATGCATTAGCTAATAGCCATTGTTGCTGACTTTCTAACGGATTGAAAGACTTTACTGGGATTATAAAATCTATAGGGGCTGTTCTGGTTCCTTGATGAATAAGTTGCATGTAAGAATGCTGGTCATTAGTGCCAACTCCACCCCAAATTATAGCGCCGGTATCGTAATCTACCTTATTTCCTTGTTTATTTATTTGTTTACCATTGCTTTCCATATCTACCTGCTGTATATGCTCTGAAAGATCTTTCAATCTGCTATCATAAGATATAAGCGCATGGGTTTGAGAATCAAAATAATTTTGATACCAAACTCCCAAAACTGCCATTATAACGGGCATATTTTTTTCAATTGGTGCATTTAGAAAGTGCTCATCCATATTTTGAGCGCCTTTTAATAAGGATAAATAATTATCATATCCTATGATTATAACGATAATTAACCCTATTGCTGACCATAATGAGTATCTACCGCCAACCCAATCCCACATAGGTAAGGTGTTTTCCTCAGCTATACCAAAAGTTTTAGTCGCCTCAAGGTTAGTAGATATGGCAATGAAATGATTTTGTATTTTAGCTTCTGGGCAGCCGTGATCAACTAATAGTTTTCTAGCTGATTTAGCATTTTCAATCGTTTCAAGAGTAGAAAAAGATTTAGAAGCAACAATAAATAAGGTCGATTCTAAATCTACCTTGGCGATGACTTGGGTTAAATCAGTCGGATCAATATTACTAACAAAATGATAACTTAAATTAGAAGTATGGTAAGGCTCTAATGCTGAAAGTACATTTTTTGACCCTAAGTATGAACCGCCTATTCCTATATTTACTACATGCTTTATAGTTTTATCAGAATACCCTTTCCAGCTACCAGAGTTTACAGAATAAGCTATATCGCGCATTCTTTCTCTAACTGCTACTATTTTTGATAGTATTTCATCGCCCTGATTTATATTGTTTTTGCCTAATTGCCTTAAAGCTACATGTAAAACAGAACGTTTTTCAGTGAAGTTTATTTTGTCTCCGCTAATCATATCTTGTTTTGCTTGCTCTACTCCGGCTTGCTCAGCTAAAGATAGCAAAGAAGACATAATTTTTTCATTTATTTTATGCTTAGAATAATCTAAAAATAGACCTGAAGCTTCTAGAGAATATTTAGTAAACCGCTCGGGATCTTCAGTAAATAGTTGTTTTATTTCAATATTTGCATATTTGTTATGTAGCTTGGTCAAGCTTGTTACTGCCGGTAAATGATCAATTTGCCGAGAATGTTTCATCAATGAGTTCCAATTATTTTATTAAATTTACTGTAGTTGCTAATAAAACTGTTTTATTAGCGGGAAAACTTGGTACATCAAAGTAAAAAAGTATAACTTTACCCCCAAAAAATACTACTAATTTTATACTCAAATAGTTTAAAAATACAACTATTTAATTATTTCATATGATTATAAGATAACAAATGTTTTATTATACCTATATACGCGCACTAATCTGTGCGATATGAAGTATAATGCTGGTTTAATATGAAGATAGAATATATCAAATTGATAATTTTATATAAAACGGAAAAATTATTAAAATCCACTCAATAGCTACAATTATATGTTTTTTATTGAAAACTTTGATAACCATAGTATAATTTTTGAGCAATAATTTAATTTTATTATTACATGTTTTGAATCGATATATTTTTACTTGAGGGTGCAAATTTTAATTGCTAGCACAGTGTAAGGTTTGTTTGCTTTTAAACTACATTATTACTTTTAATAAGCTAGAAGTTACTTGCTAAAAAGACGTATCTTCAAGTAGAAAGTGTATATTTTCTTTAAATTCGTATTTTTCTTTAAACTCCTCCTAGAAATACTGATAGATAATAATGATACTTTTATTTACACAACACCTAGGATCTAAAAGAAGAAGGTTATGTATAAGTTTATAGTGCAAATTGTTACAAGGATAGCATTTTTTGGGTCTATTTCTACCGCCTTAGCAGTAGAAATCTCTACTACAGAAAATGCATTAGCACAACAGCAAAAAATAGTAGTAAATACTGAACAAAATAGCGATATTATCACTAGTCATGCAATAAGCTTTCATGACACCCCTAAATACCCTGAAGGCTTTAAACATTTTGATTATGTGAATGCAAAAGCCCCTAAAGCCGGAATATTAAAAAAAGCCGCTGTAGGTACTTTTGATTCATTTAATACTTATTCGGTTAAGGGTATTTGTGATGTCGGTTGTGATTATATGTATGACCCTTTAATGGCACAATCTGGAGATGAGCCCTATTCTATCTACGGCTTAATTGCTAGTAAAATTACTTACCCTAAAGATTTAACTTGGGTTATTTATCATATCAACCCCAAAGCCAGATTTCATGATGGCAAACCAATTACAGTAGAAGATGTAGCTTTTACATTTAAAGCTTTGACCGAAAAATCTTCACCTCATTATAAACACCTATATGCTATTGTAAAAGAGGTGAAAATTTTAGATAGCAATAAAATATGTTTTGTTTTTTACAAACCTATAGAAAAAGCAATCTTTTTTAAGTTATCTCAAATGCATATATTGCCTAAGCACTATTGGGAGAAACCAGAAAATGATATATCTCAACCTACATTAACACTACCTGTTTGTAGTGGGCCCTATAAAATACATGCATTTGAAGCAGGGAAATACGTAGTTTACAAATTAGTTGATGATTATTGGGCGAAAGATTTACCAGTTAATATCGGAATGAATAATTTTCTATATTTACGCACTGATTATTTTTTCAATGAAAGCGCTGCATTTGAATCTTTTAAAAAAGGCAATACTAATATTCGCATAGAAACAAATCCCAAACATTGGAAATATAGTTACACATCTAATCAAACAGAAAAGAACACTTGGGTAAAAGAAGCGATACACAATAGTACAACAGGTGTTAGAGCATTTGTATTCAATATGCGTAAACCTGTATTTCGTGATCGTAAAGTCAGAGAAGCTATTTCTTTGGCGTTAGACTTTAATTGGATTAACAAACATTTATTTTATGATGTATACTCTCAAGCAACTAGTATTTTTAATAATTCAGATTTAGCTGCTCAAGAATACCCTACTAAAGATGAATTAGTTTTATTAGAACCATTTAAAGAACAACTACCGCCTGAGGTGTTTACTAAAGTTTGGAAATCAGAAAATACAGAAGAATCGGGAAATTGGCGTCAAAATAAGTTAACAGCTTATCGAATACTTAAGAAAGCTGGTTATAAATATAAAGGTGAATATCTAGTAGATAAAAATGGAAATATCTTGCAATTTGAGATATTATTACAACAACAAGAATTTGAAAGATTTGTTACTCCATTTGTTAACAATCTAAAGCAATTAGGTATAAAAGCTAAAATTACTCTTATAGATCCTTCTAGATATATAAACAGGCAAAAAAATTTCGAGTTTGATATGATAGTTCACGGTTTTTTTCCTAGCGTTTCGCCCACTATTGAACTGGAATCATTTTGGGGTAGTAACAGTACTATACCACAAGTAGGTAGGAACTTCAGCGGTATCTCGCTGCCAGTTTTAGATTACCTCATAAATAAAGCTCAAAACACTCAGAAACGTAGTGAACTTATAACAATAGCTAAATGTATAGATAGAGTAGTACTTTGGAGTTATTGTATAATTCCGCAGTGGTTTCAACCCTATTGGCCAATGGTATATGTAAAAAATATCCATCATCCTAAAATGACACCAAAATATATAAATGGTCTATATAGTTGGTGGTGGGAAGATTAATTAGAAAATACTACTGCAATAATAAATTAAAATTATTTCATATTATAGAATTAGAATTTAATTGGACATTTTTAATTAAAATTACACAAAATTAAATAGAGGAAGTTAAAGAGGCTATGTCAAATAAATTTCTGGCTAAATATATACCATCTAAGGAAACTATACGTCATAATAAAGTATTACAATTTTTAGGGGAAACACTATTTAGTAACAATAAAATATGGCATTTTAATAGAAGCTCAGTAGCTAAAGCTTTTTTTATTGGGATATTCTGGGCGTTTATTCCCATGCCATTTCAAATGGTTCCCGCAGCAATATTTGCTATATTATTTCACGCAAATTTACCAATATCTATAGCTTTAGTATGGATTACTAATCCTATCACTATGCCACCTATATGGTATGCAACCTACAAGCTAGGATGCTATATTCTTGGTATACATCAAACATATGCTATAGATTTTTCTAAACTACTTGATTTTGATACATTTCTACCAACATTTTTATCTATTTTTGTTAAGATAGGGAAACCATTATATTTAGGATCGGTAATATGTGGCTTATTATTTGGATTGACTGCCTGGGTATTAACACCAATAATATGGCGGCTATGCACCTATAGTAAATGGAAGCAACGTTCAAGAAATAGAAAGAACAAGAAAAACAAGTAAAATCCCACCTTGACAGTGGGTATTATTACAAGTGAATTCCTCACGCACCTAAAGGAACGGGTTTTACGGCACTTTTTTATAAAAGTATCTAAATTTTAAATTCAGCTATAACAGGGGCATGATCAGAAGGTCGTTCCATGCCTCTAATATTATAATCTATTTGTATATCTTGGCAGTGAGCAAATAAAGAATCTGTTGCTAAAATACCATCAATTCTTAAACCTCTTTTAGGCTCACGATCAAAGCCACGACTACGATAATCAAACCAGCTAAAAAAATCATTGCTTTCAGGATTAAACTCACGAAAACAATCTTTTAATCCCCAGTTCATCAAAGTATTAAACCATACTCTTTCTTCTGGTAAAAAACTACATTTACCGGTGCTAAGCCAACGTTTAGCATTGTCAGCTCCAATGCCGATATCAAAATCGGTGTGTGAGATATTAAAATCACCCATAATAATTAGGAAATCATCTTTACTACAATGGTTATTTAAAAAATCCATTAAATCTTGATAAAATTTCTCTTTTGCTGGAAACTTAGTAGGATGCTTACGACTCTCCCCTTGAGGAAAATAACCATTTATAACCTTAATTGTTTTGTTGTTGGCTAATTGGTATTCTCCTAATATAAATCTTTTTTGTGCGTTGCTATCGTCGTGTAAAAAGCCTTTTTGGATATTATTTGCAGGCTTCTTACTCATAAGAGCCACGCCATAATGGCCTTTTTGCCCATGAAAGCTTACTTGATAACCTAAGTCTTGTATTACTTCAACCGGAAACTGGCTATCATCTACTTTGCATTCTTGTAAGCCAATTATATCAGGGCTATGTGCTTCTACCAAAGCTGACAACTGGTGGAATCTTGCTCTAATTCCATTTACATTAAAAGTTACAATTTTCATTGTTTAATTCTCATTTAGATTTTTAAGATATCCTTTTTCAAGGCACCATATAGAATTCATTTGCTTAGAAAAGTTTATATCATGAGTTACAATTACAAATGCTCGGTTGTTATCTACAGATAACTCTTGTATTAATTGTTGTATTTTTTTTGCAGTTACGCTATCTAGATTACCAGTAGGCTCATCCATAAAAATTAATTTAGGGTCATTTATAAGAGCTCTAGCTATTGCCACACGCTGACGTTCACCACCGGAGAGTTCAGATGGTTTATGGCTAGCACGATTTAACATACCTAACCTATCTAATAAATAAGATGCTTTCTTAGTTATTGTTTTAACTGAAAGTTTATTGTTTAATAGTAGTGGCATAGCGGTATTTTCTAATGCAGAGAATTCATCAAGCAAATGATGAAACTGGTAAACAAAACCTATGTGCTGATTACGTAATTGTGCTTTTTGCTTGGAGTTAAGAGTTGCTAAATCGTGACCACATAAATATACTTTGCCCTTAGTAGCTGTATCTAACCCTGCTAGTATATGCAATAACGTGCTTTTGCCTGAACCAGACACTCCAACTATAGAAGCAGATTCATTATCTTTAACTGTAAAATTTATTTGATCTAAAACATGAGTTTGTCTAGTAGATTCAACAAATGTTTTATTAATAGCTTCGCAGCGTAATACAATATTATCACTCATAACGTAGTGCCTCTGCTGGTTGTATTTTAGATGCTCTCCATGCCGGATACACAGCAGCTGCAACACTCATAGTGAAACCTGCTATAGCAATATATACAACATCTAAATATTGTATTTGTGAAGGTAATTGACTAATAAAATACACATCTGGGTTTAAAAAATGAACTCCTGCTAGATTTTCTATAAACCTCACGATATCACTAATATACCAAGCTCCTAATACCCCAAATATTAAACCAATGAGAGTACCAACAAAACCAATTAGCGCACCTTGAATAATAAAAATATTAAGTATATCTTGTTGCCCAGCACCGAAAGTACGTAAAATAGCGATATCGCTTTGTTTATTGGTTACTACCATCATTAGTGTTGATACTATATTAAATGCAGCCACTGCGATAATTAATAATAACAATAAAGCGATCATCTTTTTTTCTATTTGGATTGCGTTAAACAAAGTACCATGAGTTTGAAACCAAGAACGTACCTCATACTCTCCTGGTAAATTATGTTTGATTTGCCTAGCGGTATCATCAGCTAAAAATAAATTTTTGATTTTTAATCTAAAATTTACATGGTTTTGGTCTATGCGTAAAAAACTAGCTAAATCTTTAATATTTACATAAGCTAAGTGGCTGTCAATATCAGCACCAATGGCAAAGATTCCTGTTACGGTAAACCGCCGGAGTCGTGGAAAAACACCAGCTAAAGAAATAGCCGCTTCTGGTAGCAATAAAGTTATCTTATCTCCTATACCTACACCTAATTTAATTGCGAGCATTTCTCCAAGAACTAAATTAAAACTACCGTCAACTAGGCTCGACAAGCTCCCTAATTGCATATAATTACCAATTATAGAAACGCTATTTTCTAAATTAGGATCTACTCCGTAAACAAGCACACCATCAACCTCAGTTCCAGATGTTAGTAATCCTTGTGCTTCTAAGAAAGGAGCTACCGCTTCCACTTGTGGATGCTGCTTTGCTTGATCAATGAAATTATAATCTAAATGAGTATTATTGACAGGATGAATACTTGCATGGGGAACCATACCCAGTATTTTATGCTTTAGTTCTCTATCAAAACCATTCATCACCGACATTACAATAATTAATACAGCTACACCTAAGGCGAGCCCTACAACCGATGTCGATGAAATAAAGGAAATAAATTTAGTTTTTTGCCTAATTTTAGTTGCATAGCGAACCCCTAAGAATAATGAAAAGGGTTTAAACATAAGTTAACCTAATATATGTTGTTTTAGAAAACACCAAGAAATTTCGCTTAAAATTTGATTCAAAATTAAATTTCAAGTGCTATATTATGCATTTAAAACTGAGTTTTAACAAACTATTTTTTATGATGTAGCACAAGGAAAGATTCAGAGAAATTACTTGGAATTTTAATTTAGTTGCTTGATTTTGTGTTTGCCTACAACTTTTAAATAAATTTTAATAATAAATATAAACTTTTAGGTACTAGAGGAAGTTACGACACTCTATACTGATTATCTTTTATAGATTAGATGTAGTAGTATTTAATCTATTTTAGTTAATAGCTTCTTTTAAAAAGTCAAAGCTAAAGCTAGTAACTTGTGCTTGTTGTGTGTTTTTTCTGTTATAATTACTAGTATTAATTGTATCGTTTTTTATTTTATTAAATTTTATCTTGTAGGAAAGATATATTAATTCTTCTTTTAATTCATTAGATGTTGATTCAGCATTATTTTTAACATCATTAAATCTTCTCATTGAATAATAAATTGATCTGTTAGGTTTTAAACACTTCAGAGTTAAACAAATATTTTGATCTGCGTCATAAGATACTTTTTCAATAAGAGCTACAGGAAATAATATAGGGGTTAAATTTCCTATAGTAGATATATGACTAGCATATTCTGGAACAAATAGAACTGTTTGTACATCTTTAGCTTGTTGCAACAAAAAAAATTGTAGTTCTTTTAAATCTTGAATATTAGTTATAGTGTGTGGATTGTTAAAAAAGCTGCTATTAATAAACAATTGATTAATAGGAGTTATTGCTAAAGACAACACTCTATCTTGGCCTTGAAATTTATTTATGATGTCAAATTCCTCTGGAACAAATAATCCATAACTTCCATTAAGTGCTTTTTTTATCATGGGGATAAATTCTTGGTTACAATCAAATTTACTGGCTAGGTTTGCAACCTGATTAAAATTCATATCATCTGAAAAATCAGTATTTACAGAATTTTTAGCAATAAAAGATTCCATTCTATTTAGTGCGTCTTCATTGTTATAATTATTAATATCAAAATCTGGGTTACGAGGAATTAACACAAAACTATGTGTAACCTCCTTAGATAGCCAGATTAATAATTCTTCAAATTCATTATAACTATGACTATAATGCATGTCATCTGCAGAAGCAGGAAAGTTAACTTTATCAAAATAATTATAAACGCTAACTTTATTAGAAAAAACATTTAAGTCAGATTTATAATCTTTTTTGACAATTATTCCCGATGAATTATAATTTTCAAACATTGTGAAATTTATAGATTCTGTTATTAAAGCAAAAGCATTATGGTATATTGTAACTAGTAGAAAAAGCAATAAAATTATTTTTTGTTTAAACATTAAGCAAGAATCTCATAGATAGAAATGTGAATATATTTTGTCTTTTAAATATCCTACGTATAATAAATAGAAACATAGAATCTTAAACTACAACATGTGTAGATGCTAATAATGATCAAAGGTTCAAATATTAAATAACTAAACCAAGAAAATTTAGATTTTCAATTAATAATTTAACAATTATATAAATTGTAACCTGAGGGCGTTTCAAATTCTCTATCATGAGTAAGTTTAGATGTTTAAATATTTATCTAAACTATCTTCAAAATAGATTGCTAATTGTGATAATGCAATACCCCAATTCTGAATTAGTATGGTTCATTTTTTGGATATTAAGCATCCTAGCATACGGCAAGTATCGCTAATATGTATATCTAGTAATAATATTATCTTTCAATAAATATTGCTGTAACTTTACTATGCATTATTGTACTTTTTAAAAAAGCTATAGTTTTTCTTATTAATCTTTTTAACCTAGTTCTAAGTGTGAAATTATTTCTTTCTATATTTTGGGTATATTTTAATACATTACAGGTAGTACTGAATGCTCCCATTTTAGCAATCACCACCTGAAAATCCATAGCTACCAGAAGAACCGCCCGCACCGCTGGCCCATAATCGAAGGCATCCGCCACATCCAAGAAGACAAGAAAGAAATATATTTCTTTCTGATTCAATTTTAATATTAATAGATTTCCTATTATTTTTGCCTTTTAACACTAAATTATAATCTAGTTTATGTGCTCCAGCAATATGCCTTTTAAATCTTTTGTATTTACTATCTTTATTTATAATATGTCTTTCGCTGGTAGTATGAGGAATCTCTGGTTTCCCCCAACAGTCTATTATAGTTTTATTATATAGATGCATTATTCTAACCCTAGTACACCAATTATAAATTGGTATTTGTTTACGCTTTTCTGGATTTTGTTTTCTAAAATAAAGATATTCTAAATTATAGTTATAAGTACTTGTCTCTATTTTTCTCATAATTGTATTGTATATTCAGCATATATTTTATTTTTTACAAACAATGACTTTGTGTTTTTATTTTGTGGCGTGATTTATTGTATATACATCTATTTATAAGTCAATAATTTTTATCCAATTTGTAGATGCTTAGCGGTTACTAAACTTTTATTCTAGGGAATTAAATCATTAATTTCAATGTTATATCTTGACGGATGTATATTTAATAACAAAGTGTTTATAGTTTGAAATTAGTTACTTAATTTGATAAGTTTAGCTTGTTGATCTACAACTTTTAAATAAATTTTAATAATAAATATAAACTTTTTATAAAAAATTTATTCTATCTACCTAATAAACGAAGATGCAGGTTTTCAGCAAGTGATTATAAATTTTTAGCTAAGGCAGTGTCTAGCAGGTTTAGTGTCGACTAAGATCACGAAATACTAACGCAAGATAAAATCTTATAAGTCTTGCCCTTTGAGAGCTACTAAAAAGTTTAACTTCATCATTAAATCGTCTTGAAATGTAATAAACATTCTTGCGACAATAATTTGCCTTGAATTTAATCTTTTTATCTAGCTCTAAAATTCTGCATCTATTAGGCGTATAACTTACAATGTAAGTTTATTTTAATATATTAGTATTGCTTTACTATGTAAGAAAATATAATTAAAACACATAACCATAATTTCATATCAATAAACAGACTAGGTAGCAATGAACATTCAAAGAACTAACCCCCAACCTATTACTAGGCACGATTTTACTCTAAGTTATACAACCCCACCACCTAGCTATGAACAAGCAACTAGTACAGCGACTAGCCAAATTTCTATTCTAAGTGATACAACCCCACTACCTAGCTATGAACAAGCAATCAGTATAGCTACTAGCCAAGATTATATTCTAAGTTATACAACTCCACCACCTAGATATGAAGAAATCACTAGAAGCGATAACCTAGCTAAATTTAAAGATTTACAATCTAGAGCTATAGAAATAATAGCCTATAAAAAACCAATTAATCAAATTGCTTGTAAACCTGGTTCAGCATTTTTTAAAAATGCGATGGAAAGCGCTCATATTTTAACTGGTCATAAACAAGGGGATTTTATTAGAGATCTATCTAAGTATTGTATTTCTGATCTATGTCATAATCAAATAATTATATATAAAAGACAATGGAAAAATAATTTTTTAACTACAATATTAAATATTTCTTTGTTAAAAAAACATATATTTAGGATTAACTCAAATAAATTTAATCTTAATAATATTAAAGCAATAAACAGTGATATTAAGCAACAAATATCTATAATGTTGTTAGATGAATATAATTCAGGAGATGTAACAGGTTTAATAGCTGCTCGTAACTCTCTCGATATGGCTAAAATTTTACACCAAACTAGCTTAACAACCAGTAATCAGTTGATGATATTGGATAAATTTAAAATGTACTTTACTCAAATTATGCGTCCTAATTTAAATAACTACGAATTAATTGGAGCTTTTAAGAATATTACTTCTATATTACGTAAAAAGCTAAACGAATCTATTCAACAGCAAGAAACATTAAATTTAGATAACGAATTTTATAAAGATATTTTTCAGAATTACTTTCACGTAATTAAAAACAACTTTTTATAACATTAAATATGTCTACAATAAAAAACAAGTAAAATACGACAAATAACAGTCTTTAAGAAAAATTTAAAACAGTTTTTATTGTGTGGTTTTTGAATATTCTTATATAACAAATTGTCTGGAGTTTAAAATTAGTTGCTTAATTCTACGAAATTAGTTTGTTGGTCTACAGCTTTTAAATAAATATTAATACTAAATAGAAACTTTTTATAAAAAACTTGATCTATATGCTTGATTGTTCTTGAAATTTAAGTTTATCTTAAAATATTAGTATTGGTTTACTATTCAAGAAAATATAATCAAAAAACATAACCATAATTTTATATTAATAAAAGGATTCCATAACAATGGATAATCAAAGAATTAACTACCAACTTAATATTTATCTTGGCTCAAGTGCAACAACTAGTACAATGACTAATCAAGATTCTATTCCAAGTCATATAAATCCACCACCTAGATATGAACAAGTAACTAGCAACGATGATACAGCTAAATTTAAAGATTTACAGTCAAGAGCTATACAAATAATAATCGATAAAAAACCAATTGAGCAAATTGCCTTTAAAGATGGTTTAGCATCTTTTATAGGCAATATGAATGGAGTTGATGTTTCTACTTGTTTGCGAAAAGATTGGTTTATTAGAGAGCTATCTAAGTATTGTGTTTCTGATTTATGCCATGATAAAGTAATGACATATAACAGACAATGGAAGAATAATTTTTCAACTAAAATATTAAATACTTTTTCTTTAAAAAAACATATATTCAAGCGTAACGCGAATACTTTTGGTCTCACTGATATTAAAGCAGTAGATAGTAAATTTAAACAACAAATAGCTCTAATGCTACTAGATGAATATAATTTAGGATATAGAGTTGGTTTAAACGTAGCTTGTACATCTATCTATATGGTTGAACTTTTACATCAAACTAGTTTAACACCTGAAAATCAGGTAAACGTTTTGCGTAAATTTATACAGCAGTTTGATCAATTTGCACGTGAAAACTTACATAATATCGAGCTTTTAAGTTTTGATAAGCCTTTATATGCACTCATAAACAATCTAATAAAATATATTCAACAGCAAAAAACAATAGAACTAGATAACGAATTTTATATGTCTATTTTTAATAATTATTTTGTAAAAATTGAAAAAGAATTTTTACAAAATTAAATATACTGCTATTTATAAATCAATACTTTTTGTCCAATTTGTAAATATTTAGCTGTTGCTAAATATTTATTCCAAGTAATTAAATCACTAATTTCAATGTTATATTTAGAAGCAATTTTATGTAAATTATCACCTTTTTGTATGCTATGATAATATTTACTTTTATTGATAGTAAACGCCTTATTAGTATTTGATTTAGATGAAGATGCCGATGAATTATAGCCTTTTATCGTCGGTATTAATAATTTACTACCAACCATTATTTTATCAGTTTTAAGCTTGTTTACTTCTTTAATGCTTGCTGGAGTTGTATTAAATTTTTTGGCTATTTTTATAAGATTATCATTTTTCCTTACTTTGTATTTATTGCTTTTAGCATAAATATCTTTAATTACATTATTATTTATTTTATTAATTATTATGTGTTCTTTTTCAACAGGAACTACTAATTTATAGTTTATATCTGGGGGTGTAATTTGACGTAATAAACCTGGATTGATTTTAACAAGGGTATTTATTGAAGTAGCAGACTCATGAGCTATATCTTCCAGATCAATATGATTATTAATATCTATATATGTTATACTAGGTGAATTCTTTAAAAAGCCAAAGTTTACACCATAGTCTTTAGAGTTTTTTAGCACTGAACTTAATGCAATAATTTTAGTTACATAGTTATAAGTTTCTGTAGGTAGATCTAAATACCAAAATGTCGTAGGTTTATTATTGAGCTTATTTTTAGCGATAGCAGACTTCACTCTTGAAGGACCTGAGTTAAATCCTGCAAAAGCTAATTCCCAATCGTCAAATATATCATATAATTTTTCCATATAATTTAACGCGACATTAGTTGCTTCTATGATATCGTAACGACCATCGTACCATTTATTTTTTGATAACCCTAAATGTTCCCCTGTATAAGGCATAATTTGCCAAAGACCAGCAGCACCTACAGGAGAAGTAGCCTTAGAATCTAAGCTGCTTTCAACTATAGGCATAAAAGCTAACTCCATAGGTAAATTTCGCTTTTCTATTTCTTCTACTATGTAGTATAAGTACCAAATAGCTCTAGCTGATAATTGTTGCAAAGCAGTTTTATTAGTGGCTAATAATGTTATTTCTTTATCTATATCATTATTTTTAGGATAAGAGTTTGACCCTAAGCCTATGCGTATACGATCCCATAAATTATTAGGAGAAAAGGTCTCAATTTGATTAACGGGTGCTACTAATATTACAGGGTTGTCCCTAACATTAGAAGTAATATCAATATTTGAGTAATGGCTATCTGTGCAATCTTTTTTAATCGCAAAACCTGATAGCGGCTTTAAAGAGCATCCGCCTAGCATTACAACACATAGCAAGCACAAAGTTAATTTTATAGTGACCATATTATAGTTTTTTAAATAACGCAATAATGTTTTTATAAAGTATTCCATAAAGCTTAAATCTATGATAATAAAGTGCAAGAATAAGGGATCAAAAATTATCTTTCCATTTGCGAATAAAACTAAAAACAGCGGTCTTATTAGATAAGTTTAGATTTGTTGGTATAGTAGATAAATCTAGTTCATTGTTAAGGCAACGTAAAAATGGATTTACTTCTAATTCATTTGCTAAAGTTACCGGTAAAGTTGGTAAGTTTTTATCTGTAGATGCTACTGTTTTAATAAAATATTGTTGTAACAACCTATTTTGAGGCTCAACAAGCAAAGAAAATTTAATATTTGCTAAAGTATATTCATGCGCTGGATATATACGCGTCGCTTTAGGTAGAGTTAATATTTTTTCTAATGAAGCTACCATTGTTGTAGCTGTTCCCTCAAAAATCCTACCGCAACCACAAGAAAAAAATGTATCACCACAAAATAATACTGGGTATTGTAACATATTTTGTGTATAAAATACAATATGATCTAAGGTATGTCCTGGGGTTTCTTTGACATTAAAAATACAAGAATTAATTTCAAATGAGTCATTCTCAGTTACACTGTGGGTTATTTCTGATATTTTAGCTAATTTTGGTCCATAAACTTTCACATCAGGAAATATTTTACATAGTTGAGAGACTCCGCCCGTATGATCAAAATGATGATGAGTAATAAAGATAGCAATAAGTTGCAAACCCATTTGTTCAATCGTTTTTAATACAGCTGTTGCATCTCCAGGATCAACAATGATTACTTGTTTAGTCTTATGGAATATTATTGCCCAAATATAATTATCTTTAAACGCTTTAATTGGTAAAATATCCATATTAGCTATCTTATTAATATCTTTAAACCCCGTATATTTAACAAAAAGGTATATCTCTAATTAATATTATATTACAAAGATCAACCTATACAAAGCATAATATAGTAGTTTTACTATATTAATTTAATTTTAAGTGATTATTAACTTTAATTTCGGCTATAAGCTGTATATAATCTTAAAATTTAAGGCTTATACACTTTCAGGTATAAGGTGTATACATATATTTTTAGGAATGTTAATGCTCGAAGATAACTCTATAATTAAATTAATAGTTGGTCTTGGCAACCCAGGAAATGAATACAAAAATACTAGACATAATGTTGGTTTTTGGTTTATTGACCAGGTTGCAGATATGTACAGCATGCAATTGAAATTAGAAAAAAATTTTAATGCGACAACTGCTAAAATATTTATTAATAATAATCCTATACACTTATTATGTCCGAATACTTTTATGAATAATAGCGGAAACTCGCTAATTAGTATAGTTAACTATTATAAAATACCAATATCATCTATTTTAGTTGTGCACGATGATCTAGATTTGCCTCTTGGAACTATAAAATTTAAACATGGTGGAGGTAATGGTGGTCATAACGGACTTAAAAGTATTATCTCTAGATTAAACAACAATAAAAATTTTTTAAGATTACGTATTGGTATAGGCAGGCCTATTACCCAAGAATCAATTTCTAGTTATGTGTTATCTGCACCTTCTAAGAATGATACTATTACAATTCATAGATCAATTGATAACGCCATAAATGTGTTAGCTAATGCTATTGAACCAAATTTTAGAGCACAAGCTATAAAAGATTTACACAGTAATCAATTGTGAGGTTAGTTAAATACTTAAAGTATAAAAATGCTATTTATCTATTTTAAAATAGCAAGTACTACATTGTAACTTTGTTTATATATTTATATCTTGTAACTCGCTCTCTTGTTCTGCTTTAATTTGTTCTGCCCATCGCAAAATTTCAGCTACTGGTTTTATAAACTTAGCAGGTATATAGTCATTTACGTCTGCTTCTTCCATTAACGCCCTAGCTAAAGATATTTCTTGTATTATAGGAACTTTATTGTCTTCTGCAATTTGTTTTATTTTTTCTGCCGATTTGCCTGAGCCTTTTGCTAAAACTACAGGTAAATCCGTAATTCCTAGTTGGTAATATAAACTGATTGCTAAGTGAGTAGGGTTGGTTACTACCGCACTTGATTGCCCAACATTTTGAGTTGCTGGTGACTCATTCATTTCTTGATGGATTCTTTTTCTTTCTCCCTTAATTTCTGGGTTGCCTTCACTGTCTTTGTATTCTCTTTTAACTTCATCTTTTGTCATTTTTAATTCTTTTATATATTGTTTTTTTTCAAATAAATAGTCCACAACAGCTATTATTATAAATCCTATAACCATAAATAAGAATAATTTTTTTATTAAATAGCCTACTACCGGTAATATTGCATGATTATCTGCATAACGAAGTGATAGGATAACATCTAGATTATTGTATACTACATACCACACTATTAATGAAAGAAATATTACTTTGATTATTGACTTTATAAACTCAAATAACCCTTTCATCGAAAAAATTCTTTTAAAGCCTTTAATCATACTTAGTTTTTCAAGCTTCGGAATAATTGGTTCTACAGAAAATAAAAAACCTGTTTGCATTAAATTACCAACTAATGCCGCAAGAAAGCATCCAATAAGAAAGGGCAAAACTGCTTTAAATGCTTGACTTAAAAACCTTGGAAGCATTTGCTTTAAGTAATCGTAAAAACGTAGATCAATATAATTGTCTGGTAATATCAGCAAAGATTTGAATGTTTCTAATAAAAAATCAGACATAGTAATAAGCAAGGTTATAGCAGTCACAATTACCATTACCGAAGGAACATCTTTGCTTTTAGCGATTTGTCCTTTTTTACGAGCATCACGTAATTTTTTCGGGGTTGGTTCTTCGGTTTTTTCAGCCATATGCTAACTTTATTACATAAATAAGTGGTATTACATTTATTTAATTTACAATAGAAAATGCTTGGTTAAAAAGATCAACAATATGAAACATTGGGGTACAAATATTATCAATTAAATACTTGAAATATAGTATTAACATAAAACCAGCAACCGCACTTTTAATAGGCATTGCTAAGAAAAACACATTAAGTTGCGGAGCAAATCTGCTCACTAATGCTAATCCGAATTCAGACATAAACATAGCTATAATTACAGGAGAAGATATAAGCACAAAACCTTCCATCAAATAAACTAATTGACTCACAAAAAAGTCAACAGATAAAATAGTAAGTTTAGGATAAAACTCCCCTGGTGGCCAAGCAAGATAACTCTTATATATTGCTGACAGCAATATAACCAACATCCCTGTAGCATAGAAAAGTGTTAACAATGTATGCGTAAAATGAAGTCCCATTGGCGAAGTTTGGGTTTCTAGTGCTGGATTTAATGATGAAGCCATAGTTGATCCACGCTGATTATCGATGAAAAACCCAGCACTTTCTGATATCCAAAATGGAATAGATCCACAAAAGCCTAATAATAAACCAACAAAACCTTCTTTTAGTAATAAAATCATCAGCATTGAATTATCTATTGGATTTTGCTCTAGTTGAAAATCAACTACTGGAGCGATTATTAAGCAAAAACTATAAACCACCGCATTTCTTATAAGTCTGCCACCTAATATTTTTTTACCCAGCATCGGTAAAGTTATAAACATTGTAGTTAATCTAGGCAAAGATAAAGAAAAAGCCATTAGCAACTGTTGCATAAGCTCTATCTCATACATCATGATCCCATCAGTGATATCATATTAATCATATAATTATGCAATTCTCTACCCATCCATGACGCACTAAGTAAAATAACCATACAAACAGAAAACAACTTAACTACAAAACCTAAGGTTTGTTCTTGTATTTGTGTTAAAGCTTGTATCAAACTAACTAATGTACCAACAACTGCAGCCACTAATATAGTAGGAAAAGATAGCAATAATGTTATTATTAAACACTGCTCGCTACAATATACTATTTGAGATTCACTAATCATAAACTACCGCCTAAAATGGTACCTTAAATTATACTTGTTATTTTAATAAAAATTCTATTTCAAGTGTTTTTAACATATTATTATACTTTTAAGTCATATAAGAATTTATTATTCCTTGTACAATTCTTACCCAGCCATTTACCAACACAAATAATAATAATTTAAAAGGAAGAGATATTGTCATTGGAGATACCATCATCATCCCCATGGCTAACAATATATTTGAAATAATTAAATCTATAGCTATAAAAGGAAGATACAATAAGAAACCTATTTCAAATGCAATGGTTATTTCACTAACAGCAAACGAAGGCAGTAGAATTATAAAACTTTCTTCATTATTATATTGCAGATATTTTTCTGGCCATATCTCTTTAGCTACAGTCATAAAAAAATTCACATTATCGTTTTGGGAATGAAAACTTAAAAATGATCTAAGAGGACCTAATCCAAACTCCCAAAATTTATATAGTGAACTAGTATCTTTATAATCAATATTATTTTCTATATAAAAATCGTATATTTGACCTAATATTGGTGTCATAATATATATTGTTAATATTAATGCAATGCCATATAGTGCTATATTTGGTGGAATCTGTTGCACACCTAATGCATTTCTTACAAGAGAAAAAACAATGGTTATTTTAATAAAAGACGTTGCCATTATAATAAAAAACGGCACTAAAGATAAAGATAATAGACCTAAAATTAAACCAATAGGATCTGGCATATATCACCTATTTATTTAGTTTAACAACTCTAACTCCTAAGCGGTTTCCTACCTGTACTAACTCACCATATCCTAAAGTAATTCCATTAGACACTAAGCTTATAGGGTTAGATTCTTCCTTTGCTAAATCAAACACATAACCACTATTGATACTTTTTAAATCATTAATAGAAATTAGCACTGTTCCTAATTCAAAAACTATTTTCATTTTTATCTGATTCTCAATATCCATGACTTCCTCAATAAAAATTTACTAGTAATATGTATATTAAGCTAACAACGTATAATAAAAGTATAACCTACAATATGATTTTTTGTTTTAAATCTATTATAAAATAAAATCTGCGTTATTGATTTATTTTTGTGCTAAATGGTAAAACTATAACGACGTTTAAAATCAAAAAACTATAGTTCTAAGAATTGATAAAAATTATTTATTCTGTGTTTTTATTCTTTTTTAGGTTCTTCAGGTTCTTCAGGTTCTTCAGGTTCTTCAGGTTCTTCAGGTTCTTCAG
>CAKMZJ010000003.1:52135-61698 GCA_929200395.1 Candidatus Gorgonimonas eunicellae
CTTCAGATTCTTCAGATTCTTCAGATTCTTCAGATTCTTCAGATTCTTCAGATTCTACAAATTCTTCAGTATCTTCCGATGTATCTTCCTCCTCCTCATCTTCGTTATCAAATTTATTGATATCATCGTGCTCAGATATAACATTTGCATCTTCTTGTTTTTCTGTGTGTATTTCTACAACTTCTTCAATAGCTACTTTAGTGTTATCATATTTACCAGAAGCAAATTCAATACCTTCAATAAAAACCTGTACATCAGCACTATTATTAGAGGAGTTCAATAAAACAACATCACCTGGTTGTAGACTCATTAATTCTATATAAGGAACACTAAAATCCCACTTACGAAAAGATGCTTTCAATTTAGCATAATTTTCAATCGAATTTTTATTAACAGGAAGTTTTTTAGTGCTTTTTAATATCCAAGAATTATGCTTACTGTCAATGAAGCAGTTTAATACCGATTTAACACCTTGGTTGTTTGTTCTAGACAGCCTAACAGTTAATAAATATTTTTTTATATCTAAAGAGACTTTTTGAATTTCTTTAAGGTTTAATGTTAGGTTATATTGCTCGGTAAGCAAACTCAAAAAAGGTGATAGCGTTTTTGTTAACAAAGCAAAGATAAAATATTTAGAAGGGATAGCGTCTAAGTTAAATCCAGCAATTTCTAATATCCATGATTTTAATTCATGTAATGAAACATAAACAACAATATTTTTGCCAGATGTTTCAAAAGTTAATTGGAGTAACTTTTCTTGCAACTCAAATTTTTGTGCTAGCAATTCAGCAAAACTTGTTTTATCTTTGCATACAAATTGACAATTTCTTGTAGTTAAAATATTTTGCAGTAAACAGTATTGCTGCGATATTTTAGGGATCTTATATTTTTCCCAATTCTCCATTATTAATCGCCCCATGTTTGATATATATGTATTTAACTTGAATGTGTGTCTTTCAGCAAACTAGTAACAACTTTTTTACCTTCAAGCTACTTCACAAAACACAGTAAATATTCTTGTAGTCACTTACATTAGTATTAACTTTTTAATTGTAGTTAAAGTCTTGTATGATTGCTTTATATTCTTACAGTTTATGTTGTTGGTTTAATATCAACTTTGATATTTAAGTTTGGATCAGCCATTTTTAATGCTTCTACTAAAGGAGATTTATTCTGTTCTAACATAGTTCTTATCTGATCTGACGCTGATATTTTCACTTCTAAATCTTTTTTATAAATATCAACTACAATTTTAGTACCTTCCCAAAAAGTTCCTGGCATAATAATATTAAATGCACCTTCTTTTAATATAAACGGTCTATATGTTTTAATTAACTCTACTATATGATTAATTATTTCTACTCTTTGTGCTGGATTCTGTAATGCTTGGCTAATTGTTGTACTAGGGTCAATATTTTTTGGTAACGGTAAAGACTTATTTTCTTGATAAAGCTTTTCAACTGATATTTTTTCATCTTTATCTTGTTTATCCTGTTTTGAATATTGCTTATAATTAGTGTCTTGTTTTGCTAGTTGGTCTGCTTTTGTTTGTTGTTGTGATAAATGATTTTTAACAAATTTATCTGTGCTTTGTTGGTTGTTAATATTATCTTGAGATTGTCGCTCTTTAATGAAATCTAGTGTTGTTTGATCTTGTTTAAGATTGTTACTATCTAGATTGTTTTTATTAATTTCAGCACTCTGTTGTTGTTTTTGTGATATAACATTTTCAAATTTGTTTTGTTGGCGAGTATTGTTAATTGCTTTTTCTGTTAAACTGGAGCTACTATCACCCTGATTACGTTTGGCTATAGTAGTATTTAACTGCTGTTTTTTTGTGCTCTGAGCGGATTTTTTAAAACTATCAGTTAGCTGATGTTTTTCTTGTTGTGTTTTCTTAGTGGTAGCTGATAACTGTTTTTCTTTATTAGATTTTGCTTCAATAAAAGTCTGTGATTTTGCAATGTTTGCATTATTTGTTTGCTGTGTCTGCTTGTTAAGTTTATTCTCTAAATTATATTTATTCTGTCTAGTTACTTGTGCTTGTGATAATTTGTTTTCTTTATTATATTGTAATATCGTATTTTGTTTATTAGTTTCGATACTACGCTTTGCGATATTACTCTGGTCGTCTTGCTTAGCTCTTTGTTGCTGATTACGCTCTAATATATTATTTTTACTATTCCTAATAAATTTTTGATTTGTCTCTAACCTTTGCTGTTGATAATTTTTGCTAGTTTCGTTCTGTTTAGTTAACTTGCTACTGCTGTAAGACTGTTGTCTACTATCATCTTGTTGTTTTTTGTGTTTTGCTTCATCAAGACTGTTTAAAAATTTTTGTTTATTGGTTTGAGCTGTTAATGGCTGGCTATTAGTTTTTGCATCGTTATTTCGAAATAGTTTTTGAAATTTATTATATTCTTTATTTTGTTCAAATCTGTAGCTGTCGGCATCACGAGTAGCCACACGACTTTGTGTCTGATCATAACTTGCTTTTTTGCGTTTATTAGCAAATAATTTCTCCTCAAAGCGCCTCTTATCTCCCTCTTTTTGCATTTTTTGCCAGCGCTTAGTCTCTTCTTCAGAATTAACCTTAGTTATCGCTTTTGATGCATTTACTCGTGATAAATCAACCATATCATAACCTATTTTGGTGATTGTGGTCTAAAAGATTCTTCTATTTCATTATCTTCTTTAATTGCTGCAATTATTTTTTGCTCTTCTTCTTGTTTTTCAATTAAATTATCAAACTTTTTAATTTTTTTCTGAAAAACCTGAAACACATTTTTTTTTTCTTCTAAAACTTGTTCTGCTTCCTGTAATTTAGTTTTAAAAGCTTCTATATCTTCTTTTAAAGTATCAGCATGTTCATTAATTTTACGTATTGCTGTTTTATATGAGTCAATATCTTTGTCAGGAACAGGCTTATTAAAAATTTTTTCAAAAACTTCATCTTCTAATTGTGGAATTGAATCTACGTATTGCTTATAGTTTTTTTCTTTTTCGTTCAACTCTGCACGTAGTTTATCTACTACACCTTTTTGATGTAAATACTCTCTCTCAGCGATATCGTGTCGGCGTAAAGTTATTTCCTTAATTCTAACTAACATTATGCTCCTGCTAACCGCATCATCTGATTAATAGTATCCTCAAAACTAACAACTTCATCTATTCTTTGTTTTAAAAACTCATTGATCTTGCTTATTTTTGATATAGCTTCATCTGCTAAAGCATCAGCACCTTTTTTATATTCTCCAATTTGTACTAATAGTTCAACCTCTTGATATTTAGATAATAAAGATCTTAGTTTCTCAGCATTTTTAAGATGGTTTTTATCAACAATTTTAGTTATCAAACGACTTACACTTTTTAATACATCAATCGCAGGATAATGCCCACTTTCTGCAAGCTTACGAGATAAAATAATATGGCCATCTAATAATGATCTAGTTTCATCGGCTACTGGCTCATTCATATCATCACCTTCAACTAAAATAGTGTAGAACGCTGTTATTGATCCTTGTGGCGACATACCGGTACGCTCTAAAAGTTTTGGCAAATTAGCAAATACAGAAGGTGGAAACCCACGACGTGCAGGTGGTTCGCCGGCTGCTAAGCCAATCTCCCGTAGCGCACGCGCATACCTAGTTACCGAGTCCATTAAAAACAGTACTTTTTTTCCTTTGTTTCTAAAATATTCTGCAACTGCCGTTGCTACTTCTGCTGCTTTGGCCCTTTCTAATGAAGAATTATCTGAAGTAGAGACCACAACAATACATTTTTTCATACCTTCTGGTCCTAAATCGTGCTCAATAAACTCTCTAACTTCTCTTCCCCTTTCACCGATTAAAGCCAAGATAATAACATCAGCTTTAGCTGTCATTACAAACATACTTAACAAAGTACTTTTACCACATCCTGCTGCAGCAAACACACCGACTCTTTGACCTTCAGCACAAGTTATTAAGCTATCTATTGCTCTAACTCCCATAGGAAACGCTTTATTTATGGTAGGTCTTGACATAGCACTTGGCGGTTCCTCTTTAACTTCTTTAAATTCCCCTAAATTAGGATTAAATGCACCATCTACAAAGGGTTGCCCCAATCCATTTAAAACTTGACCTATTAAATGCTCACCTACTTTTATACTGTGCTTTTTGCCAGTAGGGATTACTACAGATTTTACAGAAGCTCCTGCTACTGGTCCGAATGGTGCTAATACAGCTATATTGTCATCAAATCCGACCACTTCTGCCTCAATAGATAAACCACTTTTATCAACTATAGTACAGAGCTCTCCTAGCTGAACACCCTTGATTAATACTTTTACAATTGATCCTACAACCTCTAAAACTCTTCCATGAATAGGATAGAAATTAACCTCGCTAATAGGATTTAAAACAGCATTTAATGGGTTGTCCTTAATTGTCTCTAATTCTTCCATAAATCTACACCTTTCAGATGAGGTTTTAATTAGTTCCTAACCACAGTAAAACACTAAGCTAAAGACAGCTTTCCATCTTTAGTATTATAGTTTATTTATATCTTTTTTACTGAATAATTACATTTTATACAGCGCATAAATGAAAAAGCTAATTGACATAAAAACTGAATTCTAACTTCCTTGTATAAATAAAATTATATTTTCTAATATGCTACACAGTTTATAAAGTTTACACATAAAAATAGAAATAGACACACTGAAAATTTATAACTTTCAGTTATTATTTATTTAGTTTCAGCAATCGTTACTATTTAGCATTATAATTATAAAATAAACTTATTATCTATAATAAAGACTGATAGGCTAAAATTAGCACATAAATAAATTTTTAACTAATTTTATATTAGTCTTTTATAAACTGCTTTTTATTACTTCATATTATAATTAACAATTATAGTTAGAGAAATATTATGGCTATAGAAGATGTTCACAGTACAGCACAAAGGTCTATTAGCACTCCTCAAAGTGACACGGAGGAGTCTAGTGGCACACAAGCTGCTACTTTAAAAGGGAACAATGTTACCATTCATAAAGGTGGCATGGCATTAGCATTATTAATGGAAGAAACAATGGAGCTATCTTCCTATCCTGTTAATGATAAAACAGAAATTATTAAGAAAAAAAATAAACATTTAAAAAAAGCTTCAACTAATAAATCTCAAGATTCTGATGATGAAGATGATCAACCAGTTGAAAAAATTAAAGAGGTTGAGGATCCTAAATTTCCAAAGGAACAACAAAAGCAACAAGATCCATTTTTTCAATATCGTGATTTAAAAGATGAAAGAGATAAGCTAATAGAAGAAACTAGCGCCCAAGATAGAAGTAAAATAAAAGATAAGCTAGATTCTATAAATTCACAAATGGCAAAACTATATGTAGAAAATAAAGAATTAATTGATTCTAGTACCGCGATAGATCCAGCAGTACAAAGTGCTGTAGCAGAATTTAAAGATAAAACTCTAGATATTTCTGAAGTGGATATTCATGAAAACTATCGAGATATAAACAAAAGCTATAAAGATCCTGTGCTAGATTATGGACCAATTAGAGAAACATATAATAAGATTATCGAAACTTATACTGAAGAATATTTTGAAGATGGCTTACGTACATTAACTAGTGCACTATCTGATGATCTTAATCGATTTAATACTCAAATTGAAGGTGGGTTATCAGATAAAACACAGTTAAGCTTAATTGTACAAGATATGTATAAGCTTAAAAATTTACATTCTTTCTATTTAAAATGTAGCGAGCTATTGGAAGATTTTACTACTGAAAAAGTACCTATGGCATCCTTTGTTAACGGCTTTCTAGAACTTTTAGAAAAAAACTGGGTAGAAACAACTGATGTAGAAGAAGTCACTAATCTTATTGGCACTTCACCTAAAGATAAAAAAGTTTTAGCATTTTTAAATAGAATGTTGTTAGCTGTTAAATCAGTGCCTGCTGATAATACATATTCTACAGGTTCTGACGGCATAAACACAGAATTATTCGACGCCATTAATTCAATACGCGAAGAAAAAGCTAAACAAGAAAATAAGGTACCCCTAAGGGGCTCTGGGGCTTAATTAATTTATGTTTTTTTGTTTGAAAAGATTTTTTAAAGCTTGTAAAGGGAGGGGTTAGGTTGAATAACCAAGTTATCTCGGTAATGAGTGAGTATCTTAAACCTAGCAACGTAACAGTAGATCAGTTACCAATAAGAATAGAGTTCGAAAATTCTACTTATATAAATATAGAACTAATTAAAGAAAGATTATTAATAATTTTGTCTACTAATATAAGCTTAACTGACTTGAAAGATAATATTAATTATTTACTACAACAATGTTACTGCCAGCAACAAAAAAACTACATAATGAAATTAGGAATACTATCTACAGATAAATTATGCTTTAGCTTTAGTTTACCTATAGAACAAACAACCCTCCCAGCTATAAATGAAATTATGGAACAGTTAATAGAGATAAAGGATAATTTACCATGAATTCTACAGATATGTTTGCTAATAATATTAAAGCAACTTCAATACTAAGATTGCAGAATACATCTAAGTATTCAATGAACCCTGAAGATAGTAGATCTTTAGTTAGACCACTAGGAAAACCAATCCCAGATCATCTTAAAAATTTATTCAAACCTAATAATATTAATCATTTGCTATATTCTTTTGCTTCTTCATCACTACGATATGCCCCTAAGTTTTTTCCTAAAGAAGATTATAGCATGCTTAATAACTTAATTGCGAAGCTTGATTTATCTGATGTTAAAACTCAAGAAAAAGGACAAGATGGTGTATGGAGGCTATTAGTCACACATCATAATTTATTACAAGACTTAGTAAATAAAACACAAAATAATAAAATGGTATAATGGAATTGCCCTTACTATTTATATAAAATTATTTTTTACGTGTTTCTACGTTTCTTACATACTAACGTAGAGGAATGCTTATGCAATTAACAGAAAGAGAAAAATACTGGCTACTAAAAGAAGCTTGGACATATTTAGGATATGATAAGCCGAATGAAGCTTGTACAATTTTGCTGTATCTAGATAATCAATTTAAACATGATATAGAAATAAAAAAAATGCTCTTAATTGCTTTATTATATAGCAAAAATTACCAGAAAGCCTTAGAATTAGGCGACCATTTATTACAAAATATTTTTGATAAACAAGATAAGCGTGCTATATACCTCTGTAAAATAGATGCTCTATCAAACTTAGGACAGGAAGAAAATGCACAACAAACTAGAGATTTATTTTTTATGGATAAAAACCTATGATTAGAACTACAATATCCAGGTGGTTGCAACTAGTTACCAAGCGCACAGACTTAATGCTCGGCATGTTATTAATGATGATCATTTTTTTAATGATACTGCCATTACCTGTTATCATCGTCGATGCTCTGATCGCTACTAATATGTCACTAGCAGTGTTATTATTAATGACCTCAATATATATAAAATCTCCTGTAGAATTCACTTCTTTTCCATCGGTATTACTACTTACAACTCTGTTTAGGCTTGCCTTAGCAATAACCACTACTAGGCTAGTACTATTACAAGCAGATGCCGGAAAAATAATCCAAACATTTGGTGAATTTGTTGTAGGTGGCAATATAGTTGTTGGCTTAGTAATCTTTTTAATTATTACTATAGTGCAGTTTTTAGTAATTACCAAAGGCTCAGAACGTGTAGCTGAAGTAAGTGCTAGATTTTCTCTTGATGCTATGCCAGGCAAACAAATGAGTATAGATGGCGATATGCGTGCTGGGGTTATCGATCAAAAAGAAGCACAAAACAGAAGAAATAAAGTACAAAAAGAAAGTCAATTATACGGTTCTATGGATGGAGCTATGAAGTTTGTTAAAGGAGATGCAATAGCAGGTATTATTATCGCCTTTGTAAACTTAATAGGTGGTATGGCAGTAGGAATTCTACAACACGGAATGACAGCTTCTCAATCTATACATGTATATTCTATTTTAACCATTGGCGATGGCTTAGTTTCGCAAATACCAGCTTTATTAATTTCGATAACTTCTGGAATGATAGTAACACGAGTATCGGATGACGACGATGAACAGAGTTCTAACCTTGGAGTAGCTATTTCAACTCAACTATCTAATCACCCACGAGCATTAATGATAGGCGGGGTATTATTATTAACTTTTGCTGCATTACCTGGTTTTCCTACAACTATATTTTTAACTTTAGCTACATTATTAGGTGGTGGCGGCTATTTATCACATTGGAGAAAATCTAAACCTAAGAGTGCTATTCAACGGTCCAGTATAAAACCAGGTGATGCCGCTGCAACTCCTGAAGCTGGAGAAGGCGAGGAAGGCAAAGAAGAATTTTCATTAACTGTACCGCTATTGATAGATGTAGCAATAGATTTACAAGAACTTATCTCTGAAGCAGGTCTTGAAAATGAACTAACTAAAATTAGACAGGCTCTTTATCTTGATATGGGAATTCCGTTTCCAGGTATTCATTTAAGGTTTAATGAATCTATCGAACCAGGAACATATGAAATCCAACTGCAAGAAATACCAGTCGCTACTGGGCACTTAAAAAAAGGATACCTACTAGCAAATGAAGATCCTAAAACGTTAAATGCATTAAAAATAAAGTCTGAGAAAGGCAGTCCTTTTTTACCAGGTAAAGATTCTTTATGGGTTCAAGAAAAATATAAAGAAAAACTAGAAAAATCAGGTATCAGCTATATGGATACTTGTAAAATAATTAGCTACCATTTATCTTATGTTTTAAAAGGCAATGCTGATTCTTTCATGGGTATTCAAGAAACCAGATTTTTAATAGAAAAAATGGAGGGGAGTTTTCCTGAGTTAATTAAAGAAGTTCAAAGGCTACTTCCTATACAAAAAATAACCGATATTTTACAACGTTTAGTTTCAGAAGATATTTCCATTAGAAATTTAAAAACTATATTTGAAAGCATGATCGAATGGGGGCAAAAAGAAAAAGACGTTGTCCAGCTAACAGAGTATATAAGAGGCAGTTTAAAAAATTATATTTGTTATAAATATAGTAACGGCCAAAATGTAATAGCTACTTATATGATTGACCCTAAAGTTGAAGAAATTATTAGAGATGCAATTAGACAAACATCTGGAGGATCATATTTAGCCTTAGACAGTTCTGTTAGCCAAGCTTTTATTGATGAAGTCAAAAAAACTGTTGGTGATATTACTAAAATGGAAAAACCACCTGTGCTAATGGTTTCTATGGATATAAGACGATACGTTCGTAAATTATTAGAAGGCGAAATGGATGATTTACCCGTAATGTCATTTCAGGAGATGACAAGAAAAATAAGCGCTCAACCTTTAGGTAGGATTAAGCTAAATATGTAATATATACAAGAATGCTTAATATATCACTAAAATAGATTATGCCAATGGGGTATTGCATTACTACAATTAGTAATCCATTTTGAAGATCGTTTAAATCATCTATTTTACTTATCAAAAAGTGCCGTAAAACCCGTTCCTTTAGGTACGGGATATAAGGCATAG
>CAKMZJ010000004.1:0-9607 GCA_929200395.1 Candidatus Gorgonimonas eunicellae
AAAATATATTAAATTATTATTAAAAATAGTATTTGTTATCGAATAACATAATATATAAACTTGTTAAAAGTAAAACAATTAAATTTGTTATATTATATTTTTTGTATATTTTAACATAAGATGTCGTTAAATATATATTATATTTTTTTTATTTAACTAAGATATAAAATAAGATGAAGAAACAACAATATTTCGCCCACCTTAAAAAAGAAATAAAAAAACCACATTTACTTGAAGATCATTTAAAAAAAGTTGCAAAAAAAGCAGAAGACTTTATTTTTAATACTGCACTTAAAGCATTAATTAACCCAGCTGGTAAATGGCACGATTTAGGCAAATACAGGAAAAAATTTCAAGATTATATTAGTAGCGTTACTGAAGTAGATAAAGAAAATGCCCATTTAGAGCCAGCAGAATATTCTACTAATAATAAAAAAAAAGTAGCTAAAACTACTCACTCAATGGCAGGTGCTGTACATGCAAGAAAAAAACTTGGTACTTTAAGTGATGTATTAGCATACATAATAGCGGGGCATCATGCAGGCTTAGCCGATGGCAACGGTGGTAATGCTAAACCTTCTGATTTAGAATATCGTCTGCATAATGCTGATGCAGAATATAATGAAAGCATGATAGCAGATATTCCAAATGAAATTTTAGATATAGATAAAAGCATTATAAACGAACAAGCTATTGCGCCATTTTTTCAAGATAAACATGCTTGTGCCTTAACTATTAGAATATTATTTTCTGCTTTAGTGGATGCTGATTTTTTAGATACTGAAGCCTATATGCTTGGCAAAGAAAGACAATATAATTATGATTATATAGAAAATTTATATACTAAATACACTAACCATATGCAAGGTTTTAGCAATAATGAACAGAATACAATAAATAAATTACGGCAACAAATACAAAGAGATTGTCTTATAAAAGCAGAGCTACCATCTGGTATTTTTAGTTTAACTGTACCAACTGGTGGTGGTAAAACTTTAGCAAGTTTAGGATTTGCACTCAAGCATGCTTTAAAACATAATAAACGACGAATTATTTATGCTATTCCATTTACTAGTATTATTGAACAAACGGTTAAAGTTTTTAAAGAAATTTTAGGCGAAAATAATATACTAGAACATCATTCAAACTTAGAAGCAACTGAAGAAACTAACAGTTCGCGCTTAGCAGCTGAAAACTGGGATGCTCCGATTATAGTTACTACTAATGTGCAATTATTTGAATCTTTGCATGCTAGTAGAACTAGTAGATGTCGTAAATTACATCGTTTGCAAGATTCTATTATTATTCTCGATGAGGCGCAACAATTACCTCGAGAATTACACCAACCTATTGTAAACAGTATTAACTCACTAGCTACATATTTTAATGTTAGTTGGGTGCTATGCACAGCAACACAACCAGTTTTCACAACTACTAAAACTCCAGGATACGAGAATAAAACCGAGTTTTTTGGTTTAAATAATGTTACCGAAATGTGTGAAAATAAAGAAGATTTGCAACAAAAACTTGAAAGAGTAACAGTAGAATTTAAATCAAATAAAATAGCAAATTGGGAAGAAATAGCAGAAGAAATATTACAAAATAATATTGTATTAACTATAGTAAATACTCGTAAAGATGCTAGAGAGTTATATTATATAATTAAAAAAGATGCAGAAGATTATACTTATCATTTATCTGCCGCTATGTGTGCCGAACATCGTAGTGATGTATTAAAGGAAATAAGAGAGAGACTTAAAGAAGCTAAAAAAAATAATGGCGTATTACGAGTTGTTAGTACACAACTTATTGAAGCAGGAATTGATATTGATTTCCCTGTAGTTTATCGAGCTATGGCAGGTTTAGATTCACTTGCTCAAAGTGCAGGTAGGTGTAATCGTGAGGGCAAGCTTGCTAGTGGTAAGCTAGTAGTATTTCAACCGCCTAAAATGTCACCTATTGGCTTTTTAAAACAAGCAGAGCAAGCTACTACAGAAATGTTAAATGATGGGAAACTAACAAACAACCCTTTTTCTTTAGATAATTTTACATATTTTTTTAATAAACTAAATGCTATAGGTGATAGAGATCAATATAAAATAGCAGAATTGTTATCACCTAAATATGACCCTAATAATGAAAATTTAAAGTTAAACATCAAATTCCGTACCGCTGCAAAACAGTTTCGTATGATTGATGATAATAGCGTAGCTGTTATTGTTCCTTATGAGCCTTCAGGAGATAACTCAAATAGTCCAGTACACCAATGGTTAGGTATGCTAGAAAATAATGCTGATAACTCTAAATGGATTTACCGTAAATTACAACGTTATACTGTTAATATTCCAGAAGGTAAATTAAAAGAGTATCAACAAGCAGGAATTATTAGCGAACAAGCAGGTTTTTGGCTTGTTAATGAAAACTATTATAAAGAAGTAGGATTAGAGCCAACAGATGCTTTACTTAAAGCAGAAAGTACTATTATTTAGTGCTATACAGATAAGTATTTTAACCTTCAAACTTCGTTACTACTTTTTGATTTAGCAGGTGCTTCTGGAAATAACAGATGTATAAATCCTTAACTTACACACAAACCACAAGCTAGCTTTCTTGATTTGCAAATAAGTGTTGTTTGCTGTACAATGCACGTTTTATGATGTAAACAAGGAAGTATACGCATGGATAGCTCAACAGTATCACAGCCAGTTATAGCACCAGCTAATTTATCACCACAATTTGTAACAACAGCAACTGACTCTCAAACCTGCCAAATGGACTGTAAAATAATAAAAAAACATTCTTTCTTGCGTAGAGTTAAGCGATTAAATCAGAGTTTTAGACCCTATATTAATATACCAACAAATAACAAATCTAAGGGTAATCTTGCAAACTTTTATATTTATGTAAAGGGAAATCAGATAATTAACCTTAATGGTAAGCTTAATGTTAAAATTCCATCTGCAAAAGGGTTAAAAAATAAACCGTTTTACTGTAGACATTTTGCACAAGCATTCAGTATGAAGTTAATCAATTTCAAAAAATTAAGAGAGCCATCTGGCAAAGCTGTAGGTCAGTTAACAAATGCTCTTCAAGATATTAGCGATACAAAATCATTAGCTGATTCCTATCTTACGCTTGAAAACTTATATCAAAAGCATATTATTAGCACTAGATTCATCGATAGATGTTTAACTTTATATAAGCTTGTTAATTGTACTGATATTAGAAAAAAAATATTAGAAGAAACAGCAAAAAAGATATCTATTAACACAGCAGATTTAATTGAAAATTATTTAGAGCGTATAAGTTGTTTTCTGAAATCAAGAGAATTTTATGCCTCAGACAATCAAGATATGTCTTATTATGCATATTTTTATTTAAATGAAGAAGCTAAAGAATATTATTTGAATTTCTTGAAACAAGAATTGAATAAATCTCAACAATGCCTATATTATGCAAACCAAAAAGGCAAAAATCTAGATGAAAGTAAAAAAATAGAAATGGAAATTTTAACAATAAAAAAAGAAATCAAGAAATTTCATAGTAATTTGGAAGTAATCGACTATTTAGCAAATAGATCTTGTGATATCATAAATAATAAAGGATATAATGAAAATAAAATGTTTTTTGCTATTGCATATAAATTTATGAATATTGATACAAATTCTGCATGGCAACAAGTAGCAGGTACTAATTTCAAGTATTTTTCATATGATAATTTCAGCAGTACAATCTATCAAATGTGTTGTAACACGGTAGTACCTAAAAAAACAAATAATTTTATTTTAGCGGCAGGGGAACATGCTATGTCATTTAGCATAATGAGAGAAGAAGATGATTCTTTCGTAATAAAATTTTATGATCCAAATACAACATTATTAACTACTACATATTTAATACCCTCATTAACAGATATAGATAATATTACTATAGATATGTTTAATAACCTAGACACTTCTCTTGCAAACGAGAATATAACAGCATTTTCGCATGAAGATAAAAAAAATATACCTCTTAATTTAATGGTTCAGATAGAAAACTACTAGTTGTAACTTTCTCTCCAAGATAAAAGAACAGATTTTACCGCATTAGTTGACTTTTATAACAAAGGCATATAGGATTGAAAAGTGATGTAATTATTCAGTTCGTAGTAGACTAACATATAAATAATTGTGCAAAATAAAAATTACATATAATAATAAAATATTTTTTGTAGTAGGTTATTATCTAATGAAAATACAACAATATTTTAAGCCAGGCAAGCAAATCAAGTTTGCAACTGTTAGGGAAGATCCTAATATAATTATTCCACTTATAAAACAATATAAAATCAAAAAATTACTCACTATATGTTCAGGAGGATGTTCAGCTTTAAGTTATAAAGCAATGTATCCAGAACTATGTGTTGCTGTTTTTGATAAAAATCTTAGCCAAATTAAACTATTAGATAAAAAATTAAAAATTTTAACTAGCGTTAATAATTCATCAACAACACAAAAACTAATGAAGTTAAATAGCAATGGAGTTTTTGAAGATATCTTTAAATGTTTTAGAAGTTTTATTAATACTTTTTTAATTAGTAAAGTAGATTTGAAGCAAGCTTTAGTAAGTAATGAAAATATAAGTCAATATGCATATAGTATTTTTAATAATAAATATTGGCAACTTGCTTTTGAAATGTTTTTTGCTGATAGCTTTCTTAAAGCAACTTTTGGTTTGCAGGCAGTTCAAAATGCCGCAGAAAATAGTTATGCTAAATATTTTCAAAATTGCTTTGAAGAAGGCATATTGAAGGCAAATAGACAAGAAAATTATTTTTTGCACTATGCTTTATTAGGAGAATATATTAACAAGCATTTGCCTGTTTATATGCATAAAAAATTAGCAAATAAAAGTATACAAATGTATCATGGCTCTATTTGGGATATAAACGATATAACAGATTACGATTTAATAGATTTATCTAATATATTTGATTGGATGAGCCTAGATGAAACAAAATCAATACTAAATTTATTGGCTGAAAATACTAAACGAAATTGTATGATTATTTTTCGTAATCTTAATAATGTACATAATTATGATAATTTAATAACCACGCCATTTGTCAAAAATAAGCTTCTTAGCCAGCAATTGCATAATAATTCTAAAGATTTATTTTATTCTTCTATAACTGTATTGGAAAAACAATGGAAAGTTTAATAAAGAAAAATTATAACCAATTTAATTTAAGCAAGCATGATTATTTTAAGAAACTACAAGCTGGTGATATAAGTAAAAAAGCTTTTATTGCCAGTCAAAAACAAATGTATTGGGCAGTAGAATTTTTTTCTAAGCCTATATCTATATTAGCAACTAAAATACCAGATATTAATTTGAGAACTAATATAGTAAAAAATATATGGGATGAACATGGCTGTGGCAATATTCAACTTGCACATGCAAATACTTTTGTGAGTTTTTTATCAGGGTTAGGAGTTGTTGACAATAGTTATTTACAGGCAAAGCAAATATCAGCTGCTACTAATGCATTTAATACATCATTAATGGGGGCTTGTTATTTTTATCATTATAAATTTTCTGCTGCTGTTTTAGGCATGATTGAGAAATTATTTGTAGGTATTTCTAATATTATTAATACTGTGGTAATAACTAATAATTGGATAGCAAAAGATGATATAATACATTATGATGTACATACGACTTTAGATATAGAGCATTCAAGAGATTTTTTTCAGATATTAGAAATACCAGAGAAAACCGAAATTAATTTAGAAGATATACAGCAAGGCTTATGTCTTGGAGGCCATATATTCAATAAATTATACGATGATTTGCTTATAACAGCTAATAACAATTGATAGTTAAAATTCATGAATTAATAAAATCTCAAGCGTAATTAATATTATCACTCGCTTTTAGCTTTACGTAACATTAACCATGAGTAAGGG
This sequence comes from Candidatus Gorgonimonas eunicellae, assembly GCA_929200395.1. Taxonomy (GTDB): domain Bacteria; phylum Pseudomonadota; class Gammaproteobacteria; order Pseudomonadales; family Endozoicomonadaceae; genus CAKMZJ01. The sequence continues at coordinate 5,952 of CAKMZJ010000004.1, forward strand.
CAACTAGGTGATGGTCTATACTTTTCACCCTGAACTTCGAAGCCAAACTTCTTATAAAACGCAACATTTTTCTCTTTTCCGCACTCAAGGTAAGCAGGCATATCGTTTTTATCCACTTCAGCTAAACCAGCTTCCATGAGTTTTCTACCCACTTTTTGCCCTCTAGCTTTTTCGATTGTAGCAATACTAAATAAATAGTAATGGGGTTGTTGCGGTTTTTGCTTTACCATGCCACATTCATAAATGTAAGCCTTATATATAGATATAAAACCTGCTAAAAGACCTTTTGAAAACATTGAATAACCGACAGCAATAATTGATAATAATGAAAGTGATCTTGTTGCACTTGGTTGCAACCATAAAGTAGCGCCTCTATTTTCTGGATCAACATGGCCAAAACCTTCTGGAATATATTTTACTCTCGCATATGTAGAAAAAAATGCCGCCAATCCTTGTTCGTTATTTTCACCTAATATCCACTCTGTTACTGGATCGCCAACGAAGCCATTACCGAGAATTTTTCCAATAGTTTCAGCGGGTACATCTGTAATATCACGTAAACCGCTTACATCTTTTAAGTTTTCACTTACAGCAAAGCAATGATTATAACTAGCAACCAAGAGCGAAATTAGTAAATATTTTAAATAAATCTTTAATATCATTTACGTAAACCCCAGCACATTTTAATTGTACACCTAATTAATCATTAAGATACACTTTCAGTGCATTTAGTTCTTAATGCAAAATGCAAAGTTAAAGTTCGTAAGTATTGATAAACCCCCAATCGCAATGCCGCATGCCACTATGAATAAGAGCAGCAGTAGCAATTGGAAAAATATTATTTTTAGTTAGCTGTTGCTGTAATTTATTTTGCATTAAGCTACAAAACATAAATTTATTATTAGGTTGTAGATACTTATTATTTTTGAATGTTTTAGAGCAATTAGATTGTAGCTTTAAGTGAATTAATGGTATTCTGCTACCTGTATTTTGTAATATTAAATCTTTCTTACCTTGTAAGCTAATCATATCATTATAGTTAAATATGGTATTTATACAAAAATTTAGTTGTTGTAAATTTAGCAAGTAAATAGCTAAATCATGTGAATATTCAATTTTTAATGGTAGCCCTCTGTTTAATACTTTAGCAATTATGCCATTTTTTTTGTGTTGAGAATTCATATTAATAGCATAAAATTTATTAGATTTTTTATATAAAAAAGAGAAAGCATCTTGTTTTAATTTATGAATTAAATTTATATTTTCTATTTTTGAATAAACTTTTAAATCCGCAAAATACCAAACTAGCTCATTGTTGATATTACGCAAAATACATACCGCAGATGCAATAATTTTGTCTCCAACCTTGTAACCTAAACAAAATACTTTACCCATATTATTAAAAAAAGCAAAGTAATCATTTCCATGACAAATTCTAAAGCGATCTTTGCCAAAAGGGTAAGTAAAATTTTTCTCTAAGCAACTAAGTTGTTGTTGTATAGTTGCTAGCTCATTATTAGAAGCACAAAAAAAATCTAATTTCATAATTTAGTTAATAACTAAGGCAAAAGGTGTATGCACCTAATAGATGAAGACGCATATTTAAAATTGGATGATTAAATCATGGCTATGCAATAATTGTTTTCTTAATATATGAATATCTAAATCACAAGCTTCAGCATAAGTTAATATTGAATGAACAAGGTTATGTTTTTTTAAAATTGGAATAAATATATCTTCTATAAAGAAAAAGTTATTATAAATATAACGTCTGTAATTAGAGTCTTTTGTATAACAATCCGTAGTACAATGCCATTCTCTAGCATGTGTTAAATTATGCCAGAGTTTTGATTGATTAGATATTACCATATTTATGTCTTTTATTATTTCAAGTATAGTTTTTTCTGTAGGTATTTTTTTTAATCCTATGTAATAAACCATCTGTTGTTCATTCAGATTTGCTAGGGCAACTTTTATATCTTCTAAAATAATACTTATAAGGGTTTCAGGTATTGCACTAGTATTTGCTGTAGTACCATGTGTTGCATGAAAATTTTCAATATCTTGTTCTCTTAAAATAATTTTATCAGCCTTTAATGTAGCAGCCGATAATTTATTAGACAAATTATCTATACAATCTTTAGGTAAAGTATTCTTGATTACTTTAATAATATCATTAGTATATTTAGGGAAATAACGAATTAAACCATATGCTGGTGGCACGCCCCATTCGTATTCACTACCAAATAACCCTTCAAATAATGAGTTATTAGGTACAAGTTCTAAATCAACAAGGGCAAAATTGATTTTATTAGTCTGTGGATCTACAATTAAAGGTAAATTTACTGGTTTAATATCATTTAAATCTGTTAGGCAAATAAATTCAGCCATTTGTATAACTGCCTCTTTTAATGATTTTTCATTATTAGCATAATGTTGTAGCAATTGTTGTGGCTTACCTTTTAGTATCTTCAATTCATTTTCAATAATCACCATTGTTGAGTCATATACTTTTTTGCCATTAAGATTTCTTACATCTGCTTCTGGGATAGTTAACCTAGTAAATTTTTTTTCTGTGACTATTTTTTTTGCTGATTTTTGAATTGATATTCTTGATTGTAAGTATTGGTCATTATCACAAAATTTAAATATTATTCCAGGGAAATGAGATGTTTTTACAACTGTAGAACTACCAATATTATTTAAAAAAGATATATCATTATGATGCATTCTTGTTTCTATTGAGTTTATTATTTGGCTATTTAAATAAGAAGAAATTGCTTTTTCACTTAATGTTGTAATGCTATATTGCTGTATTTTTCCTGTATTTTTAGCTAATGCATAAGTATCAGCAGTATGTGTTGTTGTTTCAATACAATTATAGTCAACGTTGTTATTAATCATCGATAAATATTCTTATTTTATTATTATTTTAGATTTTGTTATTAAGTATGGATATTGATATCCTGTAATAGTAAATATCATATCATAAGTACTGCAATTCACAAGATAAAAATAATAATTATCAGGATTAATCTAAATATAAAAATCTACTCTATTCATCTATAAGCTGATAAATACTAAACTTTTATAAAGTGTACAAGACAATAATTATATTATTAACAAGGATAGATAATAACTCATATTATGAAATATCTTAAATTATTACCCATAGCCTGCATGTTGCTAACACCAGCTATTAATGCAAAAGATGTAATTGTAGATTCTGGAGATGTTATTTTTATCTCTGATACCGATCAACCGCTTAGCTCAACAAACGATTTTTATTATTATTATATAGACAACAAATCCTCTGAGTTATCTACTCGTAGGGCAAAATATGTAGTTAATAAAGAAGATAAAATAATTTTTCCGCAAAACAATAAAGCTACTGGTTATCATGAAAATGAGTATAGTTACCCTGCTTTATTAGTGCAAGCACAACCAGATAAAACTTTAGAAGTAGATAGTATCTATGTGGATGGTTTAGTTGATGGTCGCACAAATTCTAAGGGAAGAATGGGATTCCATTTAGCAGGAACCAAAGAAGTAACAAATACGCAAACTAACACCATAAAAATAACAGATAGCAAGATGATTATAAAAAATGGAATTCATATAGGTAAAACAGCTAAATTGTATAGTAGTAAATGGGC
>CAKMZJ010000004.1:9707-59036 GCA_929200395.1 Candidatus Gorgonimonas eunicellae
AAGGAAACATTAAGTTAAATAATAATAAAAAAGGTTATGTTAATGGATTTTTGCGTTTAGGTAATGATCAAGATACTAATACAGGAGAATTTAAAAATCAAGGTGTAGCTACAATAAGTTCTATAGAACATAAAATAAATATAACTAATTCAGGTGAGTTAACTTTAGGTTCAGGGCAAACAATAACTGAATTTGATAATTCATCTGGCAAATTGATATTACAGCCAACAGATACCGAGTCTATACTTGTTAAAGTTGATGGTACTGCTACATTGACTAATTCAACTGTAGCTTTAGACCCCAAAGCTAATTTTTTTAAGGATAAGGAATTATTTACTGCAGAAGGTAAAAAAATAAAAATAGTACAAGCAGGAACATTAACAGGAATACCTAAAGTAGAATCAAATCATTTTCGGTTAACAATAGTTGGTGATCCAGACAATAGTGGTGATAATAAAACACTTTCTGTAGAGGTAAGCATCAAAAGTTTAACTTCAATACTTGATGAAGTGAAAATTCCTCAAGAACAAAAAAAGTTTGCTGAGCAATTAGCTAAAGATACCCCAGCTATGAACACTATTGCTAGTGTATATGGTTCTATAGATGAATTACATTCTGTAGAAAAAATCAAAGAATGCATTGCACAACTGAAGCCAGATACCACTAGCACCGAAACTAGTGCCACAACTAATATTACTGGTAATTTACTTCAAGGAATTAGTGCCCGTGGTAGTAGCACTACTAGCGGATTAAACTCTGGTGATGGCGTTAATAACTCAGATGTTTGGTGGCAATATTTAAAAAATCATGCAACTCAAGCTAGTGGCGATGATGCTTTAGGTTATAAAAGTTCTACATCTGGACTTACACTTGGGTTTGATCATGACTTTAATAACATTAAAGCTGGTGTTGCCTTTAACTTTGCTAATGCAAAAATAAATTTTGAACGTGATCAAGCTATTAATATTTTACAAAAAGCAGTAGCTGTATATGGTATCGTGCCACATAATAACTTTGTGGTTGGTGCTTCTGCGAGTTATAGTCATGCAAATAATGAAATTAGCCGGTTAAAAGGCGAAGCTGCTGTTAATGGCAAACATAAAGCAACTAGTATTAGTGGTCAGTTGTGGTTAGCAACAGAACATAAAGTTTTAACCTGTAGTTTGCAACCTAAAATTAGTTTACGCGGCTATAATGTAAATGTAGATACTTATACTTTAGCAAACCCTGATGCAACTATAATAGAAACCCATAACAAGTTAGAAAAAAGCTCTGTTGCTTTAGGAGTGGGTGCTAGCATTGAAAAAACTATAGTTAATAATAATACTATATTTACACCTAGATTAGCAGTAGATTATTTTCGTAATCTTAATGAAACTACTAAAGGTGGTGAAATTAATTTTGCAGGTGAAGAGTATTTAACTACAGGAACCATAATTAAACATAAATTTGAATCACAAGCCGAGTTAGCAATACAACATAAGCAGGTAACTTTTAGTGTCACCCATGTTTTTGCTAAAATGAAAGATTATCATGCTAATAGTATTTTCGCCAAAATTAAATATAATTTTTAGTTAGCATTTTAAGATTTTAATTAAATTGTAGTAGTTTCAACAGAATTCTAATTTTTGAGGTTACTGTTAGATAAAGTTTAGGCTACTACAGTTAATGTAAAATTTCCACTTATTGTTAAAATACTCCGCAATAGCTTGATTTATCAAATAAAACCTTGATTAACTCACCATAAAACACTACAATTTTAATAGTTTTGTAAAAACTTTTTCTACTCATTTAAAAGATAATTTCATATACAGATAAAGGAAATTATTTCTGTTATTATGGATAACAATATGACCGCATCCCTTTATAATCTTTCGTGATAATTTAAGAATTATATAATGACCGTAAACAGCAAAAAAACACCACGTAAACTACTAAAAAACAGTGTTATTGTAGGAACAATGACTTTAATATCTAGAATTTTAGGAATGTTTCGTGATGTTGTTATAGCAAACTTTTTAGGTGCCTCGCTATTTGCAGATGCCTTTTTTGTCGCTTTTAAAATACCAAATTTTTTTCGTAGATTATGTGCAGAAGGTGCGTTTTCACAAGCTTTTATTCCTGTGCTAGCAGAATATAAAGAAAAATATTCGTTTCAAAAAGTCAAAGCTATGCTTGCTAATGTAAGTGGTACATTTATATTAGCTTTGGCAATAATAACCATTAGCGGAATACTATTAGCGCCGGTAATCATTAAACTATTTGCTCCAGGTTTTATGAATACCGGAGAAAAAACCAATATTGCTATTGAGTTATTAAGAATTACTTTTCCGTATTTATTTTTTATTTCTATCGCTGCATTTATTGGAGCAATTCTTAATAGTTATGAAAATTTTGTTACTCCAGCTATTTCACCTTGTATTTTAAATATATGTCTTATTGTATCTGCGGTATTTTTTACCAAATGGTTTGCTATTCCAGTGTTTTCTTTGGCTTGGGGTGTGTTTATTGCTGGTATCTTACAAATGTTATTTCAATTATATTATTTATGGAAGTTTAATATAATATCAATGCCACGCATTAATTACAAAAATGAAGCCGTAACTAAAATAATTCAGTTAACAATACCGGCTTTATTTTCAGTATCTGTTAGTCAAATAAACCTTATGCTTGATACCGTGCTAGCCTCTTTTTTACAAAGTGGCAGTATATCATGGCTATATTATTCAGATAGACTCGTAGAGCTACCATTAGGAGTAATAGGTATTGCCATATCTACTGTTATTTTACCAAGTTTATCTAGTAATTATTCTAATAAATCTAGCGAGCATTTTGCTAAAACTATGAATTGGGCTATTTTACTTGCAGTAATGGTAGGTTTGCCTTGCTCCGCTGCGTTATTTGCAATTGCCGAACCATTATTAGCTACTATTTTTGGATATGGTAAAATGACTGCTAATGATATCTACATGACATCGTTAAGCTTAAAGAGTTATTCTTTTGGACTAATAGCTTTTATGCTAATAAAGATATTATCATCTGGATATTTTTCTAGGCAAAATACCAAAACTCCAGTGTCAATAGCAGTTAAAGCCATGATTGCCAATATGATATTAAATTTAATCTTAATTAAACCACTACAGCATTATGGATTAGCTCTAGCTACAGCAATTTCAGCCTGGTTAAATGTTATTATGTTGTTTTACGGATTATATCGTCTGCAGGTAATAAAAATCAGCAAAATAGATGTTATCAACTTTAGCAAAATAGTATTTGCTACTTGTGTTATGACTATCGTAGTAATAAGCATAACGCCACAAGAAACTTCATGGTTACAACTTTCATCAGTCACTAGAATATTAAATATATCTTGGTTGGTTATAGTTGGGGTGATATCTTATTTTTCTTGTTTATTGCTAACAAGATTTCCATTTAGTTATTTTTGGAAAATCTAATATTAAAATTATGCACTTAGTTAGTTTATATTAGGCTATACAAAATACTTTAATAATTGCAATAGTTAACTCTACCTTGTATACTAATTCTACTCTAAAATTAGTATTATTATACAAAAATAATTAACTAACTAAGTTAAGTGCTACAAATTTTAAAGAAATGAAATAAGGTACAATAAATTATAATACTTAACTATAATCCAATATATCTATAAATCGAGATTTTATAATAATTATGAATAATAAAAAAACAACAATTCTCTTTGGCTTTAAATATATTTATTTATATTTTCTTACTGTTATATCGATTTTTTGTATAACGACTGTTTTTGCTATAAATGATAACGAAAATGAACATGACTCTTTTACAATAAATGATATTAAAGCTAAAACTTTTCTTTTTACACAAATTAATAATGGTCTAGCAATTAATATACTAGATCTAAACGGTTCTATTGAAGTAAATGTATTGGAAGCATGTATTAATATTGGTAGAACAAATATTATACCTATGTTTTTCAATGACTCACTTAGCATATATCATATAAAAATAAATTCTGATGAATTTCAAAATAATATTACAGATGATAAAACAACTTTTTTAGTTGTTTTTTTTATCAAACAATTATTTGTAGATGCAAATGAAATAACTACAAAAATAGGTAAAGAAGTTTATAGCACTTGGTCTTCTACTTTTTATAATATAGAAATGTATGATAAAAATAAAGATGAAACGATTATAGGAATGGCACCATTTTTAAATACCCAAAGCCTAAAATCAAGTAAAGCTTTCAATTTACGTAATAATTTTTTAGAGCTTGTATTAGGGGGTGCCCGACAAATTATGTTGTTGTCATCACTAGATAACCCAAATATACCTAGTATATTACAACACAGAGGTAAATATGCTCATAGAATATTGCAACTTCCTCGTTGTACACTTATTAAGAATATTACAATTGATAGCAATAATACAGATATTACTATAATAGATGTTTTGCAGCAAATGCATGATATTGTTAATGCTGTAGAATATTTACATGAAAATAAAGTTGCACATGGTGATATAGAGCTTTCAAATTTATTTATAGAAGATAATAATAAAATAGTGTTATCAGGATTTGAACGATTTAGCATGTTTAGTGCTGAAAAAGCAAAAGTATTAGGAATAAAAAAGTTTAACTTTCCAGCAAAAATATCTTATGCACCAGAATTTTTATCTCCCTCAGGCAATAACAGTATATTTATGGCAGCTTCTTGTAAAGGTGATATTTGGTCTTTAGGGGTTGTATTAGCCGCAATTTTGCATCTCTATTATGAAGACTGCTTTGATATCAACAAACTAAAAATAGGATATAAAATTGACGATTATTTATGTCAGCAACAGTCTTTAGATTTATGCTTTAACGTGATATCAGCCAAAGTAGCCGCAATAATTCCAAACATTATATTTAAATCGTTTCGGTATATTTTTAGTATGCTAAATCAAAGGCTAAGTACTCTAAGGCCTAAAAACGAGAATTTTCAACAGACAATAGAAGCTATAATAGCAATTATTAATTCATGTCATCAACTATCACCAGAAGCAAGACCAACAGCAACAGAAATCAAAAATAAACTATCGGAGCTTATGAACTAAAACTTATCAAATTAGCAATAGCCGATAAAGCTAGAATATCCGCCTTTTAGGGCGGAGTAGTTAACTTGTTGTGATCTCTTAGCTAGTTGTTAGATGTACTTTCAAAAATTTTATCAGCAGAACTAGCAACAAAACCTTGATATAAATCACCGTTATTTTGCGGATAGCGTAATGCGAATTCATAGTAGCAACCAGGTATTTCTTTATCGCCATCGGTAAATTGTACCCTTATTTTTTTAGCGTTAGTAGATGACTGTTCCAATAATTGATCTTTAGTTCCTTTAATTAAACCACCTGAGCTATTTAAAGTGAAACCTTGCTTAATTAAAAAATCATTTAAACTAGCTAAGTTTTTATGTGAGGTTAAGCTATTTACTAAAATTGTAAAGTGGTTGGGTCTATACCCATGTGCTGCAACCCAAGATGCATATTCGCTTTTAGCATTAAGTATATCGTATTGCTTTAATGAAATATCCCATGGGCGACCAGAATAACAAAAATTTAATTTACTGACTTCCGTTGCATCTACTTGCTCTACTAAACTAGTAATAATATCCTGAATCTCTTGCGAAAATTCTTCGGTTATTAACTCACTAATAAAGACCTTAGGTAAAGATGAATCAGGATGGATAAAATATTTCGCTAATAGTTTTTTTTGTGGGAATTCATAGCTATCAGCATATTGATAACCTTGTTGTATAAAAGGATTAGCGATGTTATCGATACTAGTCTTACTAAGGTTAAATGTCCTTAAGGCTATATGATCGTTAATTATATTATCATTTAACTCATCAAATAACTTATGAATTGGTTTAGCATCTGGAGTCAAGTTTAAATAATCTAGCCACATATTGTTAATGTGCTCTTGTAATATTGCAGTATTATTGGTCATTTATTTTACCTACATAAATATTGTATAAAACCGTACACCTACTATTTTTATTATCAGCAATAAAAAGAATACATTTATTTTCCCTATTAATAAAATAGTTATTTGTTTTTTATCTCAAAATTTTTTCAGATCGCAATTACAAAAATACAGGTACTATTGTAAATATTATTATTTTTCCGATAACTTCAAATAGCAGCTGTGTCGATGAACTTACTTTCCTTTAGAGGTTATAAATGAAATTATTTTATATTTATAAGAATAAAACAATTATTATTTGCATTTTATCGATAATATTTTCTATTAATGCAACTTATGCTATGAATAAACAAAATAATAGTAGCACACAAATGCTATCTAATTCAGAATTATACTGTAAACAAATGCGTGGTATTCGTGCTGAATTAATAGAAAACAACCCTAAAATAAGTGTTGAGCATCCAATCCATTTATTAGCAGATGCACGTTGTTTTACTGCAGAAGAAAACCTTTATTTTGCCGCTATTAAGCAAGCCCAAAAACAACTAGGAGAACCAAGCCCATGGTTTGATAATAAAATGCAACAAGTCACAACAGATGTAGAACTAGAATGCAAAGCAAATAAATTTAAAAATGATGAGTTAACTACCTGTATACAAAATAAGTATTTTGAAAAAAAAAATAGTTATGAAGCACAACAAATATCGGATATAGTTACATATTTAGCTAAACGTCAAAAGCTAGCTGAAAGCCTATTTAATTCTTGCTCTAGAAGCATGATAGATAAAATTACCCTATTGCCACAAGCTATTCAGCTGCCTATAGCTTTACACCTTCCAACTAATAGATCTATTACAGAGTTATCTTTGCAAGATAATCAACATGACAATGATTGGTTATTAAGTTTACAATATAGATCTTATCAAGAAGATTTAAGAGAAATTTTACAGCATCAATGTCCAGAAGAGATGATTTATTGGGTAACTCTTGATCAAAGTTTTGATAGAGCTAATTTATACAGAAGGAAATAATAGATAGCTAAAAATGCTAGTTTTTGGAGTTAAATCTTGTAACTAGCATTTTCATATTAACTTTGTTGTGTAGCTGCGCGAGTGAAAATAACAATGCCCTTAAAGCACCCTATTTTATTTAGAGCTATTTCTGCTATTAAATTATTATTATTTTCTATATTAAACTCTCGAACTTCATCTTTCCAAAAACACATTTGAAAAGTGTTTTCCCCTGTAAGAATTGCTATTGATTCGGGATTATCGCTATCTATAATTGAGGCTATATTAAAGAGAAGTTTTTTTAAATAACCATCTTTGCGTAGCATAATACCACCACAAGTTATTTGTTTTGTAGCTGTAATATCACAAAAACATAAGCCTTTACTCATAACAATAAGATCAAATTTAGTTTTTATTCCTTGATCTATAAAGGGCTTGCAATTATCTAGATCAATAACGTTAACTTTAACATTATTAAAAACAAGGGAAGAATAATCTTTTGGTTTTGAAGCTATATTTGCTGCTGTGATGCTTATATTATTTCTGCATTTTATAAGGTTTTGTGCCAATATAGAAGCAGTACCTTGGCTTGTTATATCGCCATCGGCAAGGGATATTATTTTTCTATGACAAAAAGACTCATGTATGTTTAGAAAATTTCTAGGCTTTAAAATTGTTTTGTAAGCTTTAAATAACCAATAATTTATGCTACTCCAATCTTTGTTAAAAGTTGCAGTAGTTAAATAATCAAGATCAGCAAAAGGAGTTAATTTGTGTTCTTTAAGTTTTTGTTTTAACCTGAATTTAGCTATTTGAAATTTAAGCCTAGTATCAAAGGTTGTTTCCCAGTTGTAATGATACGGTCTATATTCTTCAAGATCGTATTTCCGTTTAAGAGCTGTAGGGAATAGTAATGTTAGTTCTTTATGGCAAATTAAAAATGCTTGCTCTTGATTAATTTCTTCTGTTACATATTTTTTAGCCAAAAAGGTAACGGTTTCAACATCAAATGCATATATTATTTTATATATTTGTGGGTTTTTGTTATCTAATTGAATTAGAATTTTTGGAGCTATTTCCTGTATATTTTCTTGCGAACTATTTATAGAGATTGCATATTGGTTAGGAGTAACTATTGTTGAATTCATTTTAAAATCCGTATTATATAAATTTATATAGATTCAATATGCTATAAAAAGTTCATATTATTGTTTTTATAAGCTTACTTTCCTTGAAGCTGTAAATCTTATTTTTTGTGATTATTAGTTAATAGTTTTGATAAATTTCGATGAATAATATAACAATTGCCTATAGTGCGTATATACACCTAATAGATGAAAATGCAAGTTTTCAGCTGCCACGTGTATATAAGCCTAATTGATAAAATCAACGCATTTTAAAATACATTCTATAAAGTTATGAAAATAAATGAACTAATTCATTTTTTTATAAGTATATAAAGATGGTATTTATACTTTTCATTTACACAATATTTATAAAAAGATAATTAAAATAGGAATAATATGCAAATAACTAATAATTATAGAGAAAATATTCAGAATACTAATTCAGCTGAATATGTAGCACAAACCCATGATATAAATAAAAATTTAACAATGCATATTTCAAATGACACATCTACATTACTTGCTAAAATTAAAGATAGAAGAATTTATAGAGGCACTCAAAAGCAGCTTCTATCTTATGAAGAAATACAAAATCTTATTTTTCAAGAAGATGAGACTATAGCAGCCCAAGAATTAGAAGCAAAATTAATCAATGCAAGTTATTATAGCTATGAAAAACTTTTATACAAAGAGATAGAAACAACCCGATATAGTCATAATATTTACATAATGGGTTATTTATTGAAATATAAGAAATTTATACTAGTAAAAAAACTAATTGATATAATGGAAGCAAAATATAGACAAAAAGCCAGCAAAAGTAAAACGGGTTGTGAATGGGTTATTGTTAAAGAAATGAATATATTTTCTTCTTTTTATAAAGAAAAAGTAAAAGAAAATAAACGTATGTGGAGACACATAATATCAACATGTATAGAATTACAGGTTAATTTGCATTATTTAGATGCATATTTAACTGCATATCCTGATCAATGCGATAACCTTTTGTTAACTGCTATAGCTAGTAATAGTATGGAAGCATTAAAAAGAATAATTAAGCTTATAAAAAATAACTTAGCAATAGACAAGAGTTATTTAAAAAAATATAGTTACTCAGATGCAGATCAACAGCTGCGTAAAGCTGTTCAAGCACATAAAAATCTAAATGTTGTTAAACAGTTAATCGAATTTTATTATCCTGATAAAATTATACCTAGTAAAGATTATCTAAATAATTCATCAGTAACACTATCTAATAATTACATGATTATCAAACAGTTTATAGGCAATAACACAGTAGATTGGAGTAGTATTAATTTTTTTGATGGCTCTTTAAATATAGCAACATCAGCAATCAATTCGTCTATTATTCAAAAATGTACCGAATCAACTCTTACTATTATTAGTTATGGAGGAGGTAACCCGTCAATTAGATTAGAAGACTGTAAAGTAGGATTATTATACTGTTTACCCCCAATCTTTTTAGCTGTTTATAATAAAGATTATGCTATAATTGATGTTTTATTAGCATTATATGGAAAAAAATATTCATTAGAATGTATACAAAAGTATATTAAGGATACAAATTTTAACTGTGATGATAGCACTATGAAAAAATTAACATTAAAACTAAATAACCCAGTATCATTACAAAAAATTGCTTCAGTGAATCTAGCAAAATTATTAATATCACAAATGAATAAAGATACTGATTTTGATATTGAAGATTTAAAAAAAAGATTACATTATTTACCTTCTTCATGGACTGATAAAATAAATACAATTAAAGATTTATTTTCATTAGGAATTAGGGAAAGTCAACAATAACATTTAACTAAGTACGTAACTTGAGTTACTAATTAAATGCATCAGTGATCCAAACTATATTAAAGTTATCTTTAAGAGCATTATGATCGACCGAGATAACATCAAACCTGCAAAGGTTATCAGCGAATTTATTATTGTTTACTAAAAACATATCAGCTGTTTTTTTTATTTTGATGATTTTAGCTGTATTGATACTTTCTAAAGGAGTGTATAAACTATTAACAGCTTTGCATCTGACCTCAATAAATATAATGGTGTCATCTAATTGCATGATTAGATCTATTTCACCAAATTTACAAGAAAAATTTTTAGCCAATAGTTTACATTTTTTATCAATTAAATAATTTAGGGCTAGGTTTTCTGCTAGTGCTCCCAATTGTTGTTTTTTTAAATTATACATCTTTTTTCTCGAAGAAGTATACCCTTTCAAGCTGAAAGGGTATAAAAAATTTCAAGTGAGCTATTTCGAAAAGCTGTTTTAAAATAGGTCATCTTGATTGAGTTTATTGTGTTTTTTATCAGTAGTTTTAGGCTTGTCATCTGGTTTCTTGGAGGTGCTTTCTTTAGCATCATTCGCGATATAATTGTCAACAACAGGCTTTACTTCTTCACCTTTCATTATTGAGTCTATTTGTTCTTTGGTTATAGTCTCATATTTCATTAAAGCTTTAGCCATAGCGTCTAATTTATCGCGGTTTTCTTCTAAGATAGTTTTAGCTCGTTGATAGCAATCATCGATAATTCTTTTGATTTCTATATCTATTTTTTTCGATGTGTCCTCAGATACATTGACATGAGCTCCTCCAGATCCGTAGTTCTTTCCTAAAAACACTTCTCCAGACTCTTCATCATACATTATAGGACCTAATTTTTCCGATAGCCCCCATTTTGTAATCATATTTTTAGCAATTTGGGTCGCCCGTTGTATATCATTAGAAGCTCCTGTTGTAACTCCTTCTTTTCCAAGAATAATTTCTTCTGCTATTCTGCCGCCAAATAAAGAGCAAATCTGACTCAATAGGCTTTGCCTACTATGACTGTATCTGTCTTCTTCAGGTAAAAACATAGTAACCCCTAAAGCTCTACCCCTAGGTATGATAGTTACTTTATATACTGGGTCGTGATCTGGAACTAATCTGCCAACAATTGCATGTCCTGATTCATGATATGCAGTGTTTTCTTTTTCTTTATCGTTCATGGCCATAGACTTTCTTTCAGAGCCCATTAAGATTTTATCTTTAGCCATATCAAAATGTTTTTGCGATACCTGCTTTAAGTTTTCTCTAGCAGCAAATAATGCAGCTTCATTTACTAGATTTGCTAAGTCCGCTCCAGAAAATCCTGGTGTACCTCGAGCAATAACTAAAGAGTCTACATCTTTAGTCATAGGAACTTTTTTCATATGTACGTTTAGGATATGATCTCTTCCGCGGATATCAGGAAGTCCTACTACTACTTGTCTGTCAAAACGTCCTGGTCTTAGCAATGCTGGATCTAGAACATCTGGTCTATTAGTTGCGGCAATAACAATCACACCGTCGTTTGCATCAAAGCCGTCCATTTCTACTAATAATTGATTTAATGTTTGCTCTCTTTCATCATGGCCACCCCCCATTCCAGCGCCACGATGTCTGCCAACTGCGTCAATTTCATCTATAAAAATAATGCATGGCGATTGCTTTTTTGCTTGATCAAACATATCTCTAACTCTAGAAGCACCAACTCCAACAAACATTTCTACAAAATCAGAACCTGAGATAGTAAAAAAAGGTACCTTAGCTTCACCTGCAATTGCTTTTGCTAATAAAGTTTTACCTGTTCCAGGAGGCCCAACCATAAGAACACCACGTGGAATTCTACCACCTAAGCGTTGAAACTTTCCTGGATCTTTTAAAAAATCTACTAATTCGCTTACTTCTTCTTTGGCTTCTTCAACGCCGGCGACATCAGCAAAAGTAGTTTTTATTTGATCTTCAGATAATAGCCTAGCTTTACTTTTACCAAAGCTCATAGGTCCGCTACGGCCACCACCTTGAATCTGTCGCATAAAAAACATAAATAAAGCTAATATAATTAATAGCGGAAAGCTTGCTACTAAAAGTTGTGTCCATAGGCTTTGTTCTTCTAAGGGCTTAGATTCAACTATAACATTGCTAGTTAATAAACTATCCATTAATTTGTTATCTGGCACAGCAGGAGGAATTACTGTTTCAAATCTTTCATTATTCGATAGTATTCCGTTAACAGAAAATCCATCTATAACAACACGATTTACTTGTTGTTTATCAACCATTTTTACAAAGTCTGAATAAGTAACTCTGTGTACAGAAGACTTCATACCATTGAAGTTCTTAAAAACCGTAACTAGCACCGATGCTATTACAATCCATAGGATTAAATTTTTTACCATGTCATTCAAAGGGGTAGCCTCGCTAAGCAGATATTTTTGAACTAAATTTAATTATAAGAGATTATAAGTATAATTACTCATGTTTTCATAGCAAGTTTTGTGCTATTTGTTTTCTAATACTAATACCTGTATGCGGTAAATATAAATTATTAAAAGACATATCTGTTGCAAATAAACCTACTATATAATATTGAAATATACTACTTTAGGTATGTTTGTGCCAATAAATATATCTCGTTTGATCTTGATCTAGATGCCTCTGGCTTGCTAGTTATAACTTTTTTAAACAGTTGTTTAAGTTGTAATAAAAATTCTCTATATCCACAACCTTGAAATACTTTTATTAAAAAACAACCGTTAGGTTTTAATACTTGGGTAGTAAAATCTAGTGCTAGCTCTACAAGGTGCATAGCTTTAAGCTGATCAAGATCTTTTATACCACTCATATTGGGGGCCATATCAGAAATTACAAGGTCTACTTTATTATTATTTAGGCTGTTAAGTATATCAGTGATAACTTCATCTTCCGTAAAGTCTCCGCGAATAAACTCAACTCCGCATATAGGATCCATAGCAAGGATATCAGAAGATATAACTTTACCTTTAGCCCCAATAAACTTAGATGCAACCTGTGACCAGCCTCCTGGTGCAGCTCCTAGATCAACAACATTATAATTAGGTTTAAAAATTTTATATTTTTGCTGTATTTCTAATAATTTATAACTTGCTCGTGAGCGCCATCCGGCTTGCTTAGCTTGCTTAACAAACTTATCACTAGCATGCTCTTGTAACCATTTATGACTACTGGCAGATTTAGGCATATAAAGTACCACCAAAAAAATTAGCATGTACACACTTTTACTTGAAGGTAAAACCTTGTAGTAAAAAACTGTATAAATACTAATAAGATTGCTATATTTCGTGTAATAAATACACAATATACCATGATCATGGTAAAAAATCATATATTTTATTAAAAAGTGCCGTAAAACCCGTTCTTTTAGGTTGTGGAGTAGGTTACAGCTTCAACTATTAAGCAGTACCACCAACAGTCATGGAATTTATTTTCACTGTTGGTTGCCCTACTCCCACTGGAACAGTTTGTCCGTCTTTACCACAAATACCTACCCCTGTATCTAACTGCAAATCATTGCCGACCATAGTTATATTTTGCATTACATCAAAACCATTACCAACTAAGGTAGCGCCTTTTATTGGAGATACCTTTTTGCCGTTTTCAATAAGCCAAGCTTCGGTGGTAGAAAAGACAAATTTACCAGAAGTTATATCTACTTGTCCGCCACCCATGCTAGCAACATAAATGCCTTTATCAACGCTACTGATGATTTCTTCTTCTGTGCTCTTACCCGCAAGCATAAAGGTATTTGTCATGCGTGGCATAGGTAAATGTGCATAAGATTCACGTCTGCCGTTTCCGGTAGATGCTGTATTCATAAGTTTAGCATTTAATTTATCTTGCATATAACCAGTTAAGATACCATTTTCAATTAGGACTGTACGCTGAGTCGCTACGCCTTCGTCATCTATATTTAAAGACCCTCGACGTTCTAATAATGTGCCATCATCAACTACAGTACATAGTTTCGATGCAACTTGCTGGCCGATTTTACCTGCATATACTGATGTTTGTTTACGATTGAAATCTCCTTCTAAGCCATGACCTACTGCTTCGTGTAATAATACACCAGACCATCCTGGGCTTAAAACTACTGGCATATTACCAGCTGGAGCATCTATAGCTTCAAGATTAATTAACGCTTGTTGTACGGCTTTTTCTGCATATGTTTTTATAACCTGATCATTAAAAAATTGCAGATAATCGCCACGACCTCCACCTCCATAGGTGCCTTGTTCTTGGCGACCATTTCTTTCAGCAATCACTGAGACATTAAGTCTTACAAGTGGACGAATATCTGCAGCTAAAGTGCCGTCTGAGGTTGCTACTAAAACATGTTCATAGGTGCCAGATATACTAGCAATGACTTTTTTTACGCTAGGGTCATAACTTCTTGCGATAGCGTCTATCTCTTGTAAAATACTTATTTTTCTGTTTACCGCTAATGAGTGTAGCGGGTTGTTAGTTGAGTAGTATTTATTAGCAACAGGATGCTTCCAGGCATTTACTTGTTTATTTTGACCAGATTGAGCAATACAGCGAGCAGAATTTGATGCTTGTTGTAGAGCGTCGATTCTAATTTCATTAGAGTAGGCAAATCCTGTTTTATCGCCACTAATAGCTCGAACACCTACGCCACCATCTACATCAAAACAACCATCTTTTACAATGCCGTCTTCTAATACCCAGCTTTCATGAGATAAAGATTGAAAGTATAAATCTGCACTATCTATGCTTCCTTGCATCATAGTATTTAGTGTTTGGTTTAAATCTATGTCGCTTAATTCTGCTGGTTCTAGTAGATGTTGTTTAGCCGTATTAAGGATTTCAGGCATGTTTTAATTCTCCGTAATTTTAATAATACTTTTTAATATTATTTGACTTTAAATTAATAATCAGGTAGTAAGTTTAGAAGAAGTATACAATATTTATTTAATGCAGTACACTATCTATTATATTCATTATTCAAAACAAACACACAAAATGCTTGATTTTTATACTAAGCCAGTTGGGTGTTGTATCATCAAGTAATTATCATAATAACAATAATAATATTATCAAGCTAAGGTAACTTATTATGAATTTATTTTATAGTCATTATGATATTTTTTCTTTAATGATATTTGTGTCGATATGGATATTTTCTAATGTATTTACATATCTACCAAGTAAAAAACTTAATAATATGCCACGGATACAAAATGAATATCGAAAACAGTGGTTGTCAACTTTTTATGACAGAGAAGCTAAAATTACGGATGTTACTATTATTAATACTTTAAAAACTAGTACTAGTTTTTTTGCTTCAACATCGCTTTTAATTATTGCAGGTTTAATAGGTGGGGTGTCATCATCAGAAAAAGGAGTAACTTTATTATCTACTTTACCATTTGTAGAAGAAATTTCGTTTGAACTATGGCACATAAAAATACTATTTTTAATTTTGATATTTATTTATGCATTTTTTGAATTTACTTGGAGTTTAAGAACATATAATTTCATTTTGTTTCTTTTAGGAAGCTCACCAGAGAATTTGCCTAAGGATAGAATAAAAATAATAAAAAAACCTTTTATTAAAGTAACTTTTAATACACTTTTTATAGCATCAAAGCATTTTAATTATGGAATGCGAGCATACTATTTTTCATTAGCAGCTTTAGTTTGGTTTATTGACCCAACATTGATGATAGCCACGGGGTTGGGAATAGCTGGCATTCTATACAACAGAGACTTCAGAAGTAAAAATTTTAAAGATCTTAAACGGTATATAGATTTTTATAACGATAGTGAAACAAGTGATAATAAATCATAATGAATAAGCTAAGATTAAATTTTAAATTAATAGTCGATAAATTTGTAGTAATACCATGAACCTAATACAGATTACTATAAGATAGTAATTAAATTTACTATGAGAAAGACAATGTATATTTACAAACATATATTAATTGCTGTAGATGCATCACCTTCTGCTACTGCCATATTAAAAAAAGCAGGTAAAATAGCTGAAATTTTTGACTCAAAGTTATCAATTATTCATGTAATAGAACCGTTAAGCATTGCTTATGGTAGTGATGTGCCCTTAGATTTAACTGGTTTGCAAGAAGAAATTTTTCAACAAGCTCGTGAGAAAATAAAGAAAGCTATTACAAAATTTAACCTTAGTATTGAAGATACTTATATTGTGCATGGATATCCTGACCAAGAAATACATCAAATTATTAACGATACAGATATAGATTTATTAGTATTAGGGAGTCATGGAAAAGGAGGTATTTTATTTTTTACAAGCTCTACTTCAACTGATGTTATGCATGGTATAACTTGTGACATGCTTGCTGTACATATAGAAGAATAGGGCAAATAGTTGATTGCAATATTGCCTTACTTTGTTATTTTTGTACTAAGCTATATTAATAGATGGTGTTCTTTATAGTTAGATAAATTAGTATCGATGCTCTTAATAGGGTTGCTAAAAGGTGTATATATAAGACATAAGTTATATATACAACATTTTAGCAACACTATATTCTTTGTTTGGAGTTTAAATATGCGTAGATTATATTACTTGACAAGTAGTTTAGAAAGTCTGGTTGAAGTTTCAAATCTACTACAAGAAAAGGGTTTTGGAAAATGGAGAGTCAGAGTTATTAGTAAAAATGAATCTGGTTTATACAACAGTCGGCTACAAAGCACGCAGATATATCAAGATAACGATATGCTACACTGGGGGTTGTTGGGAGCGTTTATCGGTGGTTTCGCTGGATTATTAACATCTTTTCTTTTTAAAATTATAGATCCTTTCGATATTCCTATACCAAAGTATGTTTTAATGGTCATTTCTGGTGTTTTTACTTGTTTTGGTGCCTGGAGTGGTGGTTTGTTTGGCGTAGCTCATCTTAATTATAAGACATATAAATTCTTTAAAGCTGTTGCTACTGGAAATCATGTAATGATGGTAGATATTCCAGTTAAAGATAAAAAAACAGTTTGTGACCTGATTAAAAACAACTTTGATAATATAAAAAAGATAGGCGAAGATAGCACTTTAGTGCATCCATTTGATCTTAAATTTTGGAAGTTTGTAATAAAAAAAATAAAATAATTTCGGCAATAAAAGTTATTTTTGTGTATGCATATCTAGGATTAACACATTCTTATTTTATATCTACAATTATATTCCTACTAATAGGGTTTAATTATATATTATGATATGCCGGATATTAACATCATTATTAGCATTTATTATAACCTATTGTTATAGTCAATCTTCTGATTTTTCTAATCCACTTGCTTTATCTGAATCGATACCTTTATCATCTGAAATAAAGCTAGTGTATTTGTATCAAGATGTAATTCTGGAACGCTGGAGAAATAACTACTACAAAAAAATAATGAACGATAATACTGAATTAAAACCGGTAAAAGATCTTAGAAATAGATTAATGATAGATTTGTATAATAAATCAGCTATTATAGATATAAATGATAGTAATATAAATGTAATCGATACTGTAGTTATTGCTTATGCTTGTGATGCAAAGGGTCGTATTGCTCGTAGCTATAAAGGCTTTAAGGGGAAGACTGACCGTCATAAGTATGGAACCTTGCCAAATCAGCTTGATTATACTGCTATATTAGGAAAATATCTTTATACAGATACAAACTCGTCAATTTCAGCAGATTATTATAAAGCATACTGGTTAGGTAGAGAATTTTATAAGCAATTCAGCAATCAACAACCAAGTTCTAGCTACTTTAATAATAAAACTAATATTGTAAATAGGGGTATACGTATATATAGTCCTTCTGAACCTTATAAAAATTCAGATAATAGTATTTGTTTAGGATATACTTTTCCAGCTATTGGATCTTCTTCTAATATCAAAGCACAATTTAATAGCAGTTTGCCTACGCAAGATGTAGGTTATGATATTAATTCGTATGATAGCAGTATTATTATGCATGTAACTCACTCTGCTAATGAAGTTATAAAAAATAATCCTGATAGAATAGCTGCGAGTAGTAGCCATAACATATGTTATTCTGGTTTACTTTTTGGTTATGGACGTTTTGGTACGGTGATAAACCGTGGTGCCATTGCTATGATTCGCAGTGGAGATGCATTAAATGACAAAAAACTAGTAGTTGCTAGTGTATATATTGTTCATGACATTGAGGAAATCAAAGAGCTTATAAATGCAAAGAATGCTTATATCGGCGTAAAAAGAACAGATTCTAAGCCTTTAACTGATAATGATATTGCTATTTTTCAGTTTTTGCCTAGTAGCAATAATAACCCATTAAATCTGATTAATTATGGTTTAATTGAAGGCAATATATGTCTGCTTACTAATAGTCATTGGGATCCATTCTCTACTATAAGTAATCACGGGATTATAAATAGTAACTATATTAAAATTACTGGACTTCATGACAGTAATTATAAGCAGCAACCATACGCTGTATATAATGTTGAAAACGCTACAATAACAACTAAAATGCTCGAAGCTCGTTCAGTCTATAACGGAGGATACTTAAAAATAGATGACTGCAAAATAAGCCACTTGTTTGTAAATAGTGGTACTTTAGAAATAAGTTCGAATAGCTATAATTATCTTACAAATATTTCACCTCATTATAATAGTAGCACAACTGGCACACTTATTCAAAATGAGATATATCTAGAGTATGATTCAATATTAAATTTTGGATCTATAATAAGTAAAAATTTCTTTATTAATGTTTTTATAAACTACGGTAATGAATATTCTACTAGAATAGGAGATAATTTAATCTCTAAGCATAACTTTAAAACCGATTCTATATCGTATATTAGCACTGCGCCTAAGGTTAACAGAAACACTTATAATACTGCGATTACATATATATTTAAGAACACAGGTGTTGCAACTATAACTAAAAAAATAGATGTAAATTTTTGTAATGATGGAGATTTATACTTAGGCGATAAGGTTGATACTTCTTATCGTAATACCTTCGAAAATAAAAAAAATATTTATGTAAATGGCTTATTTAATTTATATGGAAATTCTTTTAAGTCTCAGCCTAATAGTCTTTTATTAGCAAATAATATTAAAATAAAACGAAAAGGATTTATAAATAAAGGTCAAATAAAAACTAAACCTAGTGGCATGATAGAGCTTCATTATACTGATTATATAAATGACGAAATGGGAGAAATAAATACAGATAAACTACAGCTTGATAATTTAAGCACAAAGTTTTACAATAAAGGTTGCTTAAAAGCAACTACTATTTATTCTGATAGCAAGTATAATTCTCTAGAAAATACAGGAAAACTGCATTCATGTTGTGGTATTAATGTTAATATAAATAATACTGGATATTTTTATATTGATTCTAAACAAGCATCTAAAATCTCTAATAGTAGACGACAAAATAACCCAGGTGCTAGTAGTGAATACTTTAATAAAATAGAAAATAAAGCTGGCAAAATAGGCTTTATTTTAACCGAGTTACAATCTCCTAAAAATATATCATATCCGTTACTTTCATGTAATTTGTTATCTCTTAATAATCATTCAAAAATTATATTAGAGCAGTCTTCTAGTTGTTATGCTCCTGTTATCTTGCTACGAAATGTAGGTCAATCTAAAAAAGTAACTATACTAACTGCTGATAGTATAATAGGTAAAGATATAACTAATCGTCTATTTAGAGAGAATTATTTATTTTATGTTAAAGATGTAACTAATAAGCAGTTTATATTAAAAGTAGATAATATTTCTTTTGCTACTAAAGGAAACAAACAAGAAGTATCTGCAACTTTAGGATGGCATGCAGTATCCAAGGCTAGTGATTTTCCTAAGTTAGATGCAGATAACTGTTATAGTTCACGTGACATTGGCGTATATTTTGGAGCTGCAATATACGGTTTTAATATTATAGAACAAGATAAACAAGATTTATTTTATCTACGACAACAACAGGCTTTTATCGGCAAAACAACATCTAGCTCTCCAGCAACAATGATTACTATTGATAGTAGTAAACCAAATAATAATAATCCGGCTATAATAGTTGAAATCTCGAAAACTCTAAATGTAAAGCAAATTAGTATAGAAGCTACTATTGATGCGACAATAGATGCGAATACTAATAGCACTGTAGATAACATTGCAGTTAAGTTTTGTCCTAATAAAAGTATAACAGACAATATAAATGCTATAGATGGCTCTTTAAGATATCATGCATTAATGCCTAAATTAGAGCTAACAGGAGCAGTTATTAATAATGCACTAATTCAAGGCAAATATGGCATAAATATTGCTTTACCATTGCAAGGAAATCTTAAAAATAATAGTAAAATTATTGGTAAAACAGCAGCAATTAAATTTGACGGCCCAGCCAATATAATATTAGGTAATCTAGAAAATTACGGGCTCATAAAATCTAATAATTATGCAATACTTATGGACTCTCAAGTAGCTCATTATGCTACCTTTAATGAATATATAAAAACCAAAAAACAGTATAATGTGCTGCCTATTACTAATAGAGGTACAATTGATGGCAATATAGTTAGTTCAGGAAATATCTACTTAGTAAATAAATCTTTAATTATGTCTGCTACTATAGAGCATATATATGGTGCTTTAAATTTAGACAATACAGTTTCTAGTAACCTAAATATAAAAGAAATAATAAATGCTTCTAATTCAACCGTTGTTATTAATAACTCAGGGAGTTTTCAGTCAGATAACATTCAAATAAATGAATTACATAATAATATTAGCGGAAGTATCAAGGTAAATAATTTATCTTTAGATACAAAATTTTATAATGAAGGCTCTATAACTGCTAACGATCTACAACTAAATGAAGTTACTCTTACCAATAGCAATAGTGCTAGATTAATCGTAAATATATTATCACAAGTGGCAGGTATTATAGAGAATAACAATAACAGCTATCTTGATATCAGTACGATAAAAACAATAACAAAAAATACCAGTAAAAAAAATAGTTACCAAAATAAAAATAATTCTATACTAAAAATAAATAACTCATTTAATAGTCAGGTGTTGTCTGTAGATAACAATAATTCATGTTTAGATATCAATAATAACAGTAATTTTAATAAATATGAAAGCACTTCAGGGGTGCTTAAAGTTCTGATACCAGATAACCCCAATGATATAACGTCTGCACCGTTAATTAAAATAAATACCGAAGCTTTATTTACTAGTAAGTCTGCTAATTCTTCTAGATTTGCTCTCTATGCAAAAAATCCTACTATTTTACCCCATGCAGTAACGGTTACCTTATTAGAAGCACATAATATTAGAGGTGACGATATAAAAAAACATGTAGAACAAATGCATACTTTTTTAGCAGGTGTTGATCTTAATCTAGGCAGTACAGCTAGTAGAGATATTATAATTATATCAAATCCAGTTTTAAATACATCTGTTACCCCTAATAAACTACAAGCACAAATTAGATGGTGGAATATTATAGGTGGATTTCCTAAATTAGATAATTTTAATACTTATAATATGGAAGAAGCACTATTATCATATTTACCTTTTATCGAGGGATTAAAAGTTATTGAGTATGATCATAATAAAAATTGGTATATTGCTAAAAGAGAAGTTGTTTTAGGCAAAAAATTTACTAATGATAGTGCAAAAAATATTTTTGCATCTACAAATCCTGTTAACAAACAAGCAGTAACAATTGAGGTAGATCAACCAATAGCAATAAGAAAAATATTAGTTCAAGGAACTATTGATGCAAATAGTTATACTGTTTTTACTAATAACAAAAATTATACTGCTAATCAGTGTGGATTATTAATTACAGGTAAAGAGCTATCTGTAACTGAAGGAATTTATATTGAAGCTAAACATAGCTTAATATCATCTTTAAGCTCAACATTAAATCCAGCTTTAGTATATAAAACTGCAGCCATGTTGTTAGAAACTAGCATCACAGCAAATATTTATAATTATGGTGAAATATCTGGATTAACCGGCATTGGTATTACTGGCAATGCTAATTTATTAAATGGAACTATAACTAACTATAATAAAATAAATGTTGTTGGTGATCTTATATATTCATTACCAATCAAACAACAAGTAAAGAGTAAGCGTAAATTTGCTTTTTATAATGAACAAAGTGCTACCGTAATAGCTGGTGGCTGTATGTTATCAGGCAATAATATAAATATTATTAATAAAGGTTTGTTGCAAATAACAACATTAACTCACTCTAATGCTATTAGTACATTAAAAAATAATCAAGATGCTGTATTTGATCTAACAACTAGCCAAAATATTAGCTCAATAGTAACTATGATTAACTATGGTTTGCTACGATCTAGCAATAGATTAAGCTTCACTAGTTTACAAAATACGACTAATGCTTCTATAACAGCTAATATATTAAACTTAATAGAGGACTCTAGTAATAGCGGTACTATTAGTATTAACAAATTAGAGAATAATAAAATTTTTGATAACAGTATTAATGCAATGTTAATTGTTACTGGAACTAAAGGTTTATATTTAAAGGATAGTAAATTTATAAATAAAGGTGATATTAAAGTTATTAATTCGATATATCTTGATGGTAAATTTACTAATCAAGGCAATATTTACACTGGATCAGTCGTTGATAATAATAATAAATTAATCAATAAAAAATTTATTCGTATTACAGGAAAGAATGGTTTGTCACTCACTAGTAATATAGATAATCGTGGTTATATGATTGTTGATGCTACTTTATCAGTAATAGCTAATTACAATTCTCAGGGCAATTGGCTAGTAGGAGGCTTTAATGCAAATGCACAGTTTACTAATAAGTCTGGCTATAATCTTAAAATAGCAACTAATGATTTAGTTATTAAAACACCGCGTGATATCGTTAATCAAGGAACTTTAGAGGTTGTAAAATCAATAAAATTAGCTAGTAACTTTGCTAATAATGGCATATTAATAGCTGCAACCTTAGAAGGAGTTATAGCTAATATTCCAGAGCTTAATAATAATGGTAGTAATTATGCCCATATTAATGTAGTTAAAGATATAATTATTAATAATTATGCGTCATTAACAGTTAATAATGCAATTAAAGGGAATGTAACACTTCGATATAATAATGCTACACTAGGTAATGTTGTAACTCAGTCAGGACAATTAATGGCTGCTGATATCAATACTAAAGGTAAGCTGATTATTCGGGGTAAAGCAAATATTACTAATAATTTAATAGCAAATGTTATAGAAGTAGCTTCAACTACTGCAATACCGACAAAGCTACAAGTTAAAAATTTAACAGTAGCTGATAAACTCATTAATTACAGTTCTATAGAGGCAAATAGCATTAAACTACCTATGCAAACCGAACAATATGGCAAACTATCGGTAACAGGAGCTTCTGGATTACATATGGATAATCAAATAAATAATTATGGAGAAATAAATATAACTAATGGTTTGTATATTGATACAGAAGTTAAATTAGCCGGAGTTATTAATGCTAAATTCCTAACCGCATCAACAGGATGTAATTGTATATTAACTAAGCAAGCTACAGTTAACTTAGCTAATATAGGAGATATTAATAAGAGTAACCAAATAATAAAAATAATTAACTATGGTGAATTAAATTTAGCAAATCATATAGGTAATGTAACATTATTAGGTGATATAACTATTCATAATGATACTGATTATAATAGTGACGGCGAGGTATTAATACATAGCGATGTACAACAGTTTGCAAACTTGCAGGTTGGAAAGGTTTCCGCATCAAGGCCTATTAATTATACCTTACAGCAAAATGCAATAGCACAATTTACTGAGCCAATTCAGCAGCCTAATATTAGTTTAATAAATAGTGGCAATCTTGATTTACAACCTAACTCTAGCTTTAAAAGTCATACATATCATAATAATGGAACAATTACAGTAAATGTGACTGATTTCATTAATTCTAGCACGAAAACTCCTTTGTTAACCTTAGATGATCTAATACTTAATCAGCAAAAAACTAATAATAAATTTATATTAAAGCCCGTCTTAAGTAGTTCTATTTTAGATACTAGTTATATTAATCAACCGCAGACATTATATTTATTACATATTAATAATAATGTTTTTTACTTAGATAACAATAATCAACAACATATTATTGATCGAATTCAAACTGATATTAATAACTATATTAATTTAACTAGTGATTCTATACATGGAGTGTCTTTTAGTATAAATTCGAAAATTAAATCCGCAGTTGTTAGTTCATCGCAAGCATTACAATCAGGTGCTAGATATTTATATGTTACAATAGCTCCAACATTAACATATAAGTTCACTGATAAAAACATGGGGTTTAATCAACAAACTTTGCAGGTAGCAGAGCTAGGCAAGCATTGTCTTAAGCAAAATTCTAATGTATGGGGAGTATGTTGGCGTTACAATAAATCTTCTACAGCTCTATATGATAATAACCTAATAATAAGCCCATATTATGTAATCACTGAAAACAACTTAGTATCTTATAAGAATAATAATTTAGTGATAGGAACTACGAAACATAAAACTGTCTATGCTGAAGCAGCTAATTTACCTGCATTTATTATTGGCAGTAAAATAGATAATGCAGCTACTCCTCCGGCAAAGCAATTAATTATTAATAATATAAGTTTTGCTAATATACAAGTAACTGGAAGAGATATTATTTATCCGCGTCATGATGTTACTAATCGTGATGGGGTATTAATAGCTGGTAATAATAGCATTAAAATATCAGATAAAATTAATATAGATCACAACACTAGTTTTATTGCAGGATATGACAAACATGCATTTCATATAGCAACTGGCATTATAGGAAATATAGCTAATGCTGGAAATATCGGTGATATGAATTCAGGATACGGCATATATATTAGTTCAGCAGTATCATTAACCATAGCTAATAATAATACTATAGAAGGAATGTTAGCAGCGTTGATGTTAGAGCCGGCTCCTTATTGGCGACATCAAAAAACGGATTTAATTATAAATAATAATAAAAATATTAAAGGAAGTATTTTAATTGTAGCTGCAACACAACAAGCTAACACTACAATTAACAATATAGCTGCAATAAATTCAGATAAAATAGTAAATTATAGCGGTAGTCTTAACATTAATAATAACAATACTGGAACAATAATAGTTAATGAAATATCCGCTACTAATATTATTAATAAAGGTAACTTGAAAATTAATACTGATAATAAATTTGTAGTTAATAAAATTGCTAATACTGGAGACTTATATATAAAAGATATGGTTTTAGCGAATAATTATATTTGCTCAGGAACTCTTAATGCAACTAATTTTGATGGTAAAGGTTATAAATTAGACAACTCTGGTATTAATAAATTAGCTAATATTAAAAATGTCATCATAGATAAATACCAACTGTTAGAAATTCAAGAAAGTATATCAGGCAATGTTAGTATATTAGCTGATTTAACTTTAGGATCTAATATAAATATAGCTAATAATACAAATTTAATTTTATCTGGACAAATAAATTATAATAAATATTATTTAACAAATTATGGTTCGCTAACTATTACATCTAATAAGTTTGTTTTATCTGAATATTTTCTCAATGAAAGAAATGCGAACTTAAATATAGCTAATATATTGCAAACAAAAGGTAGTGTCACTATTGGCGGAAATGTTCATGCTACAGCTTTGCAACCAATTACTACTGGTTCTATAACTATAGGTAAAAATAGTACACTAAGATTAGAAGTACTAGATAATAGTACTAATAAATCTGTATTAGATTTTTATATTCAAGGAACATTAGATGTAAATCGTAAAACCTCTTTTGCTATTATATCTGGTAACATAAATATTGCTAATGATAACCAAGCAAGTGGTTTGCTACTAAATGGCAAACTACAACAAAATAAAGGTGTGTTAACAATAGATAATATCAATACCCTAAATAATGCAATACTTGAAGTAACAGACACTAAATTTACTAAAATAATAAACAATAACAAGCTAGCTATTGAAAATAACAATAAATTACAAATACCTAGTGGTAGTAGTATTGAATCCTATACCCCAGCTGCTAACTCGCAATTAGTTATTCCGATAAAACAGTACTTTCATTTAATTAATTATCCGTTGTTACATACGACAAATAACTTTGCTTTTAATAAAACAGCTAAAATAAAAATAATTTTAGATGATAACGTTATATTACCAATACAGCATCGAACTAGAGTTAAAATAATATCTTCAGATAGACTGTTATTAACGGCAAACAAAGCACCATTACAATTAGCTGATGTTCAAAATATATTTTCTCAATTAAGTATTAATCATAGACTAATTAAAGTAATAAAAGATAGTATTAGCATTGAAGATAATGGACATAGTTTAGTAGCAGATATCGAATTAATAGATAGCTCTAGTTTACCTAGTGGTATGTATGAAGTAGAAATTCCGTTATCTCAAAAATTTTTAGGTAAGTGTCAACAACAAGATACTAACATTACTGGAGTTGCTTTAACTAGTTTAGCATCTAACTATATAGCTATCGCACCTTATTTTATGGCAGTTTATTCTAAAAAAATTGCATTTGCGAAAAATCAATTAACTGTGGGTACAACAACTAGTAATAATACTATAAAAGTAGAAGATTATAAATCACCAGCATTAGTTATTAGCATTCAAGCTACTCCTAGCAGTATAACAATGAGTACTCCAGTAGCTATAGATATTAATATAGTTAATCAAGATATCAATGGTTATCAGTTTGCTTATCGAAATACTTTAGGAGAGAAAGCAAATCAAGATGGACTACTTATTACTAGAAATAATAATACGATACAGCTACAAACTAAAATTAATATAGATAAAGACTCTATTCTTGCAGCAGGAGAAAATAATCATGCATTGCATATAGCAGTTCCTATTACAGGAGAAATTGAAAATAGTGGTACCATAGGGCTACCTAATACAGGAGTTGGTGTGCATTTTAGTCAATTAATGGCCGGAACATTAACTAATAATAATATTATTCAAGGAAAATTAGCTGCTATTAATATAGAGTTAGATTCAGCTACCAATAATAAAATAGCTATAGTAAATAATTCTGGAATAAAAGGCAGTATAATTATACAACCAAGTGTTCATATATCTAAAACTCCAGTTATTAATATACATAACCAAAAAAATGCTTATATTGTTGCAGATGCTATAAAGGCTGATACCACATCAGAGTTAAACTTAATAAATAATAAAGGGGCAGTAGTAAGAGTAAATAATTTAGCTATAACTAATGCTACTAATGATGGCATTATTGCTATTGCCGAATCAGCATTACAGTATAATAATTTTAATAATAGATCAAAACTATATTTAACAGATTTAATCATAGATATAAAGAACAACTTCATAAATGATGGTATTGTTGCATCTACAGGAATGATAATGTTAAATAAAAATTATATCTGTAATGGTACTATTACTGGAAATAATCTGATAGGCAACAATTACCATTTACAATTACCATATGCTAGTTTTGCAACCTTAAATGATGTTGAAATTAAAGCTGATGTTATATCAGTATCTTCACTTATTAAAAATGATGTAATTATAGAAGATACATTAACTGTATCTGGTAATGTAACTCAAGTAGGTAATTTAACTGCTAAGGATATTATAGGTGCGGATACTTTCATTATTGGTGGTATTACCTCAGTAACTAATAAATTAACTTTAAATTCGTTGTATGTAAATAATTCTGCGAGTTTAACAGCAGCTACCATAGAATGTAAACAGATATTTGATAATTCAGGTGTTACAGTAGTTAATGATTTAATAAATACCAAGGCTAAAATAGTACAAGCAGGAATATTAAAAATATTAGGAGCTAATACTGTAACTTTAAATAGTAATTTTCATCAATATGGTACTACTGAAATAACTAAAGCTACAGTTAAAGTAGCTAACGACATAGTAGTTCAAGGCCATTTAGTACTTAAAAATTTATTAGCCGACTATAAGTTAACAAATAACTTTATTAAAGTTGATATAAATAAAAACTCTGCTATATCAATTAAAGAAAATATTGGAGATATTAATAAGTTAGATAAAAAAATTATATTTATCAATGATGGCAGTTTAATATTAAGTAATAACAGTAGTATCAATGGTAATATAGAAATATATAATAAATATTATAGTCCAGAATTGCCGGCAACAGGTATTGTGCAAATTAAAGGAAATATAACCCAACAAGGAAAATTATCTTTAGGTAAGTTTGTCTCTAATAATAATAGTGAAATTACTATACAACCTAACTCAATAGTTAAGTGTAATAGTGCAATGCAGCAAAATGTTATATCTATAGTAAATAATGGTACCTTAGAAATTGCTCAAGGGTCTAGCTTAAATGAATATACAAGTAACCCAAATAGTTGTTTAGTGTTAGCATTAAATAATATCGAAAATATAAAATCAGCTACTAATTCAGCATTACAGCTAAAGCAACAGGCAGTTTTTAATACAAACTCAATAATTAAATTAAAACCGCAAACAAGAATTATACCGCAATTTGCTAATAATCAAATATATTTAATAAATACTACTAAGGGTATAGTAGATGCAAATGGCAATAAGATTACCAATATACAGTCATTGGTTAAATCTATAGATACTGAATCTACATTATTAAAAATAACTAAGATTTCTTTAGTTAATAATAGAAGTTTAGTTGCTAATTTACAAGTAAATAGAATATTTCCTGATGCTAATATGCAATCAGCTGATATGCAACTGTTACATAGTTTACTAGGAAGTTGTCAACCTAAAGATGAATTAATAGAAGCGGCATGTTGGAATTACAATAAAAATAAAACTAATAATATGCTTATTTCCCCTGATATTTTAGCATTAGATAAAGTCGCTATATACGATGATGCTAATTCAGAATTTATAGTTGATTCTAAAAATGTAAACCAATACCGTACAATATATGCTGATAACAAACCGGCTATATGCATAGGTACAACTATTAGTAGCAATAAATTAGCAAGTAATGCTGTTGATGATATAAGTTTAGCTAACATTCAATTTAATAATTTAAATATAAATGCAGGTAAAAATAACCCATTATTAAATGCGGTAACTAAAACTAGTAATGAAGATGGTATTGTAATTACTGGGATTAACCCAATAGTTTTATATAATGAAATGTTAATATCCGATACGGTAAAAATCGAATCTGGGATAGATCGCCATGCTTTACATTTGGCGGTTCCTATGGTTGGTACCATTAACAACCATGGTAGTATAGGATCAAAAACATCTGGGTATGGTCTAGCCATAACACAAATATTACAAGGAGAGTTTAATAATTTTAATCTAATAGCTGGCGATAAAGCAGCTATTATTATTAAACCAATGACATCTTCTAGTGGTAAAGCACTGACAATAGTCAATGAAGGAACTATAATAGGCAGTATAATTCTTGAAGCAACAACTAATATTGATTATCCTAATATTACTTTAAAAAATTCAGCTAATATACAAGGCAAAGACCTCAGCACAGATAACAATTTAGAATTTACCATAATAAATACTGCTAGTGGAACAATAAACGTCAATAATTTACATGCTCAAAAAATAACTAATACAGGCAAAATAAATACATTTGAATTTGATGTTTACTATATATCCAATTATGGAGAAATTACCGTTACCAATTCAATGAATTTATATGCAGATACAACAAACAATGGCAGTATAAACGCTAATATTATTGATGGTAGAGGATATCAGTTAACTAGTGCAAACAATATATTAACAGCCTCAATTTTAAAAAACATCAGTATTTATAATAATCTTCCAGTAAATTTACAAGACAGAATTACTGGTGATGTGTATATAAAAAATAAATTACAGATTAATAAAAAATATAATGCCATTATTTATGCTAGTTCTACTTTACAAGTTGGTAGTATAAAAATTGATGGTAAATTAGAAAACAATGGTGAATTAATAGTAGTTAATAATGATTTAGAGTGTTCTGGAACGCTATTAAATAATAAGCACGCATTAGTAGATACTAAAAATTATAATATAGTATTAGCGGCAACCTTAACTAATAACGGTTCTATTACAACTAATAATATTTTAGGGGCAAGCTGTACAGTTATTAATAATAGTGGTGCTATTTTAAGTTTGCAAAATTTAGGTGGTAGTAAACAGGCTATTACCATTAACAATAGTGGAATTATAGATTTAAATAAACAACTAAAAGTATCAGTAAATAACGATGGTATAATAGATGGAAATATTTATATCAATAAATCTGATATAAAACGACATAATGGTGAGTTGAATATTTATACTGATGTATATCAACAAAGCCAAAGTAATTTATATTTAGGTAAAATCAATTGTATTAATAAAACTAATTTTTATATAGCAGAACATGCAAAAACTGTAATTGCTAATAGAATTAATCAACATAAGCTATCTATAGCAAATAAAGGCAGCATAACTTTACAACCCCTTAGTATTATAGATAAATATTCCGGAGATAGCATTAGTACATTAGTTTTACCTATTACTAGTTACTTAGGTAGTTATGGTGATAATTATTTATTAACAATTGAAGATGACTGTTTATTTAATTCTGGTGCTAAATTATTATTAAATTTATCTGAGTTACTACAAAAAAGTATTTTACTACAACAAGCTAAAATAAATTTGCTTAAAATAAAAAAATCTATTACATACAATAAAAATACTATAACTAAAGAAGAAATAAAAGATATTATAGATTTTAATCATGAAAAACTTATTATAGCTTTAGATAAAAATGATATACAAATTAATAAAGATAATAAAGATTACACTTTGGTATCAATTAATATAACAGCAACAGGTGCATTGCCTCATGGGTTTAGTTATGGTTATATATTTTTAGATAAAACTATACTTGGAGAGTGTCAATCTAAAAACGAGAAAATACCTTGTTTCTTCCATAAAGATAATTTAGACAGCCATGGCTCACCTACAGCCTGTAATTTAGGTATATACCCTTCATTTGCTGTGATTGAACCTGCAAGAGTAACAATAAATAAAGGTAATATTCAGATAGGTTCACCAACAAGTAATGTAAGAGAATATATAGCGGAATATACTGGTAATCATCCCGCCTTAGTTTTGGCGACAAATATTGAGGCTGAGGGTATTACTGATTATACTAATGATACTTTAGAGTTTAATAGCTTAAAGATATCAAATATAAGTATAACAGGACAGCATTCTGATAATTCTACAGTTAAGTTACAGCCACAAGATGGCTTGCTAATAACAGGAGCTAATCCCTTAAAAGTTAATAACGGTATTCAAATAGCTACAGACACTAATATATTAGCTGGCAAAAATAAACATGCGTTACATTTAGCAGCTCCTATTGTTGCAAAGATAACTAATTTTGGCGTTATAGGCGACAGTGTAAATGATTCTGGAGTTAAAATAAGTAATATTTTGCAAGGCGAAATTATTAATTTAGGTAATATTTCTGCTAGTAATACAGCTATTAGTATAGATGTAGATGCATCATATTTAGTTAATATGAGGGATATGCTATTAACTAATAAAAAACAAATTAATGGCAGTATTATAGCAACAGTTAAAAATTCTGCATTAACAGAGTCTATTATTAAATCAGCTAGTTTAACAGCGATAAATCATGCAACTATCACCTTAAAAAATTATGCACAAATAAGCTCTTGTTATAAATTAATTGATAACGATTTATTATCGATGCAAATTATAAATCAAGGGGGTAAGATTTCAGCAAACAATATTGCGGTAAAATTAATAGATAATTACGGTATTATACAAAATGTAGCTACTTTAGATTTAGTAAATAATAGCTTTATAAATAATGATAGTGCTACATTAAAATTAATAAGTGGTAGTTCTATTACTATAGCTAATAACTTTATTAATAATGGTGAAGTAGATGCTTTTAATATATCTTTAGGTGATGATTTTAATAATAATGGTCTTATTAATGTAGCTAATATACTTAATGGTAATTCTTATATATTTGATACTAATATTCATTCAACTCTAGAATGTAATACATTAAAGGATATACATTTAACAGGAAATACTGAAAGAGTAACAATTAAAGCTGCATTATTAGGAAAAGTAATAGTAGATGATATATTGTTATTAAGAAGTGGTATTAGTCAATCTGGTAATCTTACTGCTAGGGAGATTGTAGTAGATAGCACATATAATGATAATTTATTTGTTATTAATGGTACAGTAAAAGCTGTTAATTGTAAGCTAATGCAGTTAAATAATGAGCCGTCAGGAACTTTGCAAACTAATAACTTGATTTTACAACAAACGTCTAATAATAGCGGTATAATTAATACCTCATATTTACTTATTTATAATAAATTTACAAATGCTGGAACAATAAACATTGCTAATAATATAAACTTTACTTCTAATATTATTAATAAAGGTTATATTAATTCAGAACAAAATATAGTTATAAGTTCTAAATGTGCTAACAGTGGCACTTTAATTGCACATATGATTAATTCAGCAACTATAAGTAATTTATTAAATGATGGAATTATAAAGATTAAAAATTTAGGGGATAGCGATTCAGAAATTACTATTGTAAATAAAGGGCAGGTTGTTATCAGCAAAGATGCTGTGATACAAGGTAGTATAACTATAGCTAATGCGGAAATTAAAACTCAAGGTGATTTATACATAAAAGATTCTAGATTAACTTTAAAAGGATTATTAGTAGCAACAACTAGCACTGTTAATATAGATGAAAATAGTTATGCATTAGTCACAGCTAATTTAAATCAAGAAAATCTTTCTATTATCAATCATGCTACCTTAGAGTTATCTACCTATAATAAAATTAACCACTATGATGGTAGAAATTCGAGTTTAATATTAACAATAGGTCGGGAATTAAGCTCAATAGTATCGCCTATAATTAGTTGCAAGCAACATGCAATTTTTAATTCTGATTCTAAAATTTTACTCAAGCCAAGTGTGGTATTAAATCATATAGAACATAATACTATAACATTAGTTGAAGCTGCTAAAGGGATAAAATTTGATGTTACCCAAAACGCAAAGATACCTGAGTTAACTGATTTATCTACAAAAAATTTATCTAACTTAGTTATAGATTCTATAGAAAATTATTCTTTATTTTTTAAAATATATAATCCGCAAGTAATAGATGCAAATAAAAAGCTTATTTGTCAACTAAAGCTACTTTATGATTTAGAAAAGTTTTCTAAGAATATGATGTATGCTTCTATATTGTTAGATAAAAACTTAATAGGAAATTGTATTGATAAAACCACTAGTATATTTGCAATTACTTGGGTTTGTAATAAAACTGATGAAAAAATTAATACTAATAACTTAGCTATTAATCCATTAAGTTTAGTGTTAAAAGAAAATGTAATTGCTTATGATTGTAAAGATAAAACATTAATATTTTCAGGAACAAATGAAGATACTAGCGTAAAAAAAATAACTGCTACTAATAATATAGCTACTATTATTATTTGTTCAGAAATAGAAACTAATAATAAAGTTATTGATATTTCTAAAACTAAAGTATTAGAACTTAATGGCATAAAAGTTGATAATATTGAAATAACAGGAGTTAATAATATTAATGTAGATAAGACAGCTGTTGATGGTATGTTAATTACAGGAAGGCATCCATTAAAACTCATAGGAGGTTCAGATTTTCATATTGGTAAGAATGCAGTTATTAAGGCAGCAGGTAATAAACATGCATTACATATAGCAGCAAAACTTATAGGTAATATTAATAACTATGGTGTTATTGGTAGTAAAAAATCCGGAAACGCTATATATATTAGTCAGCCAATATTAACAACAATTACTAATTATAATGTAATATCATCGCCAAATATAGCTATAGCAGTATGTGCAACTAATACTTGGGTGTTCAATGATAAACAGCTAACATTAATAAATAATGGTAATATCGATGGTAGCTTATTATTTACCACTGCTAATACACTAACCAATATAAAATACGTAACAACTGTTGATAATAATAAAACAATTAATTCAAAGAATATCACTGCCAACAATAGTATGATTTTAAATATCAACAATCATGGATTAATAAATGCTGATACCATTAACATTAATTCACTAAAAAATGATGGAAAAATTAGCGTAATAGGCAATAATGGAATAACAATTAATAGCAACTCTAGTAATCAAAATGTTATTAATGCAAGTTATTGTAATTTAAAAAACCATGAATTAATTAATGAAAAATCAGCATCTGTAACCTGTAAGCATTTAGCAAATGCTACAATAAAAAATTATGGTTCGTTGTTAGTAACTAGTAAATTATCTGGCAATATATCAGTGGCTAATACGCTTACTTTAGGAAGTTCAGTAGAACAATCTGGGGTATTAACAGTAGATAATATAGTAACAAATAACACTAAGATTAAAGTTTTAGGAGCTATTAAAGTAGTTAACGATATAAAATTACAACAATTAGAAATATCATCTACAGGAGAGCTTTATAGTAATAAGGGGCTCGTCATTGAAAACACATCAACAAATAGAGGTATAGTTGATGTATCTTATTTTCACGCTAAACACTTGTTTGTTAATGACAAAACTGGAAAATTAAATATTAGAAATGGTAGCTTAATAGTTGATAATCATAGTTTAATTAACTTAGGTGATATTAATATTAAACAGTTAATTCTTAGTGGTACCCTTACTAATTATGGTAAAATAACAGTAGATAATTTTTTAGGCCATAATAATATATTATTAGCAGCAACAAATTCACAACTTAATGCTAATAGGTTAACAGATATAACCATATTAGGCAGTGCTGATATACAAGTTGCTAAAATGATATCAGGTAAAGTGAATATTAATCATCAGTTAGGTTTATCTGGAGATATAAATAATATTGGTGAATTAAAAGTAGCTACTTTAAATACTAATCACTATAAATTTACTGTTGCAAGTTATGGAAGTGTTACGGTATCATCGCCATTAGGCTTAACTATTGATGATAATAACTTTGCTAATTATGGAAGTATTAATGTATTATATAAATTAAAATTACAGAATACTTTTACTAACAATGGTGTAATACAAGCATATTTGCTTGATGGCGATAACAATAGATTTATAAATAACAATACCTCAATATACGACATAATAAAAAACTCTGTAGTCGTAAATAATGGAAGTATTACGGTTAATCATTGTATTTTAGGAGAAAATGTAATTGATGGTGAATTAAATATAGGTGCCAAAGTATTGCAAGCTGGTAGCTTAACTATTAGTTCAATAGAATCAGGAGCAAAGTCTGAATTTATTATCGATAATAACAGCAATGTTAATATATCAAATTTAAATAATAATAACTTAAATATAACTAATTTTGGTAATTTAGTAGTTAATAGATCTATGGTTGTTAATTCATATAAAGCTCAAGGCGGGATATTAACAATACAAGTAGAACCTAAATTAACTGGAGCACCGTTTTTACAAGCAGAACAAGATATACAAATTAATAGTTTATTTGGTAATCAGGCGTTAATAACAATTAGTGCAACTAAAGGTATTCCTAAGCTTAAGCGTAATAAAGTAATTATAGCTACTGCTAAATCTTTATTAGTAGATAATAAAAAAATGCTAGATACAGATTTATCTTACTTGCTTGCGGTAAAAAAAATAGCTTCAACTTCCTTGTTATTAAATATTACCAATGTTGGTATCGATAGAAATGAGAATCAAGAAGCAATTTATGCAAATTTAGAATATATAAATATCGCAGATATAAAACAACTAAAAACTGCACCGGTATCTATAAGAAGATTTGCTAGTTATTTACAAAATTTTAAAATATTACAGATGGAGCCGTATATTTTAGAATTGATTCGTGATGAAATAAAGCATTATCGGTTACATCCAGATACCGAAAATGAAGCTCTTTATTTTTTGCAAGAACATCATCCTCGAGCTTATAAGAGTTTAATTACTAAAATTAGAAATCGGCTATTAAATAGTATAGAAGTTACAAAACAAAGCGACGATTATCAACAAGTAGTTGATGTAATAAACTCTTATTTACACAAACATTACCAACAGCAAGTAATAGAAGATCAAACTATAAATTTGACAGCTACAGTAAAAACACATGTTGTAGATGGTACTATAACTAATAATGCTTTATATATATCTGATAAAGTAGTACAAAATAAAAATATTATGTTAAATAATATAGTTGCAGATACCGAGGCAGAATTTTATATAACTAATAATGCTAAAGTTAAAATTAATGATTTTAATAGTACTAATATAAGTTTAGTTAACTCTGGATTATTAGAAGTAACGAATAATTTAGTTGTAAATAGCTATACAAGCTGGGGAGGTTGTTTAGCTATTAATGTAGAAAATATTAGTAATAAACCTATTATATTAGTCAATAATAATGTTAACTTAAATGATGCTTATGGTAATAAATCACAACTAATATTAACTACTAGTAATTTTAATAAAGTTGGCACGGTAATATCAGATGTATTAATGCTACAAGCCAAAAAAATAACATTAAATAATGAAGTATTACAAGATACAGATTTAGCTAATATTTTAGCAATGAAGCCAGCAAATTCTGTTTTATTGCAATTATCTAATCCTAAACAAATAATTAGCAATAATAGCCATAAAATTTTAGTAGATTTATCTTGGATTGATGCCAAAAAATTACTGCTAACTGCTGAGCAGCCAATATCTTTATCTCAATTAGCAGCAAAGCTGCAACAAGTTACAGATAATGAGCAACAAACCAATATTATTGACAATGTTAATGAAAATCAGTTTAAAATTAGTAACGACTTATTAATTAGTGGAACCATAACCGCAAAACAATTAATAGCAGATAAACCTGTTTTATTTACAATAGATAATCATGCCTTAGCTGATATTGACAGCATCGATAATACAGATATTAACATAGTAAATAATGGCACATTAAATACTAGCCCTGGCGTTAATGTATGCTCATATATAGCTAATGGTGGTAACTTAATTTTTAATATTAATGGTATTATCAACAAACCATTTTTACAAGCAAAAAATAATATAGAATTTAATAGCAATAATAA
Source organism: Candidatus Gorgonimonas eunicellae (assembly GCA_929200395.1). Classification (GTDB taxonomy): domain Bacteria; phylum Pseudomonadota; class Gammaproteobacteria; order Pseudomonadales; family Endozoicomonadaceae; genus CAKMZJ01. The sequence continues at coordinate 46,952 of CAKMZJ010000004.1, forward strand.
TAAATTGGCAACTATAACTTTGCAATGTACTGATTTGGCAATAACAGAAGATACACAGCAAATTATACTAGCAAAAGCAAAAAACATATTATTAGATGGAGAAGAAGTATTAGAAGCAGATGTAAATAATTTATTAAAATATCAGAAAGTAGCCAGTTCTTCAATTTTATGTAAATTAGATAACATAGCTATTACCAAAACTGCTACTGATGCGGCAATACAGGCACAGTTATCAGTGGTTGATATTACAACAATAAAAGCTATCGATGACAAGCCGGTATCAGTTAAGCAGTTAGCACAATTAATGCAGCAATCAGCATCAATTAATACTAAGAATACCGTTTTAAGCTTTATAGAAAAACAGATTACCGCAGGTGAAATGCCTAGTGATATGCATAGTATTTATAAAAAATTCACTAGTAGAACTACAGATAACAGTCAGCAATTAAACCAGGTTATAAATAATATAGAAGCGCTACATAAAGCTAATAACAGTAATTTATCTGCTTCTATTAATGAATTATTACCAGATAATTCATGTGCTAATTTACAATCTATATTTAGTATATCTAAACAGGCAGTTTTAAGTATTAACAACCATAAAGCCATTCAAGAAAAATTTAATTTTATGGCGAATAAATATTTTAGTTTAAATGCAACTGCGATATATACTATGCCATTATGGTTTAGTATTAAACAACAACAGTATAGTGCAAATAACGCTAGTAATTATTTTAATGCTGTTACCAACTCTGAAGTTTATAGTATGGGACTAGAAAAAAATTATAATAAATTAAATATAGGTTATTTGTTAAATTATGGGGTAGCTACAACGGCTAATTCAAATATTAGTGAATATAATAAAGATATTAATAATCAAGTAACTAGTGCGGTATCAGCAATATATACTAATTATAATATTAGTAATACTACATCTTATGTTGGATTTTTAGCAGCTAGAAACAAACATTGTTACACCAATACCAATAAATTATTGAATACTAATTATAATAGTAACTACAATACTATTACAACTGCAGTTTTTTATAATTTAACTACTAGTGGTAAGGTAAATAATTTAGCATTTAGATTTAATTCTGGCATTTATTTTATGAATGTTAACTTTCCAGAGTATAATGCAACTAGTATTGAAACTCATAGTAGCTACAACCGTAAACTAATTAGTTTATATACAGCAATTACATTTATGTATAATATAAACTTATTTAAAAACAAATTAACTCAAGTTAATTTATCGTTAAATTATAGTCACGATTTTAATATAAACAATAATAACAACATAAATATTAGGTTGTTAGATCATAACTTTATTATTTCTCAAAAGAAAATTAATTATCAAGAATTTAATTTAGATGCTGCAATTAATATTAATTTAACTAAAAATAGTAATATGATTTTTAATGTTAATGACTCTTTAAGCTCTAACGGTAATAAATTTAATGTTAAAATACAATATAATTATAAGTTATAATATATAAAAACAAGTAGTAAATAAAAATATTGTAAAGCATTAGCTTCAATCGTAGTTAATGCATTATTTGTACTTGTTATAGTATTGTTATTACTTATGATATTGATCTTAGATGTAGTTACTATATTCGGTGGATAATTATAAAATAGTAAACTACAGTTAACTTGGGTATTCATAGGTTTATCTTTTGTTAAATTTAGAGAATAAAGTTGTAAATTATTATTTCCTAAAAGTGCTAACTTAGAATTATCGTTATTTAGAGATAAAAAATTGAAATTACCACAAAGTTGTTGAGAAAGCATCTCGCTAGTTTCAAAATAAGAATAATTACTCTTTTTATTTTTAACTACTTCCATTTTTAAAAAACGAATATACTTATCTGCTGTAATAAAAGCTAAGATATCTTGATTATTAGCTATAGTAAAATGAATTACTTTGTTATTTTGACGATAGACTCTATTCCATTTTATATTATTTATGTGTATCCAATTATACGCCATTAGAGTAAACACTCCGCGATAATGTTTTTCAGAAGTAATAATTAGTTGTTCTATAGGGCTTAATAATAGTTTATTGACATCATCAATAGAACTAAATGAATGCTTTCTTTGAGGATGATTGTTATCAGTTAAATCATATAATATACTTTTGCTATTTAAAGCACTTGTAGGATGTAAGTATTGTCCTTGAATAACTAAAAAATTTTTTGTTGGTGAAAATACAATAGTTTTGATACGCACATCTTTGATGTCTTGTTTAAATAACAAAGGTGGTGTATGTGTTGTTAAGTTTTTAGAAGTTATATTGTATACATTAAAACTACTATTATATGCAGCAGCTAATAGTTGCGCATTGTAGTTTAATGCAATATCAACTATTTTATCTGGTAATATAAATTTATATTTTATAATAAGTTTATTATTATTTAGATTATATCCATAAATAGTATTATTAATTACAAAAGTTATCAGATTGTAATTAGTATTTAATTTTATGTTTTCAATAGCTAAACTAGTATTAAATAAAGTATTAGCTTGTTTGTTTTCTGTATTAAAAACTATAAGTTGTTTTTGATTATTATTAATATTTGTATCTTTGTAAGATGTTTCGATTAAAATATTGTTTTTATCTATAAACTGCATAGAGTTTAAGTTTATAATATCTTGATTGTTTGTTAAAAATATAAAATTATTTTTAAAATCAACAGCAGTATCATTTTTTATATTTGCTTTAATAGCAGTATCTATAATATTGTATTTATAGTTTGAAGTTATAGTAGATATATTTTGTGAATTATAAAAAAAATGCTTAGCAAAACTTATACTTGTTAACTTTAACAATGTAGCTATGATTAAAAAATTCATAATATTATTTTTATCTAAGTGTAAGTTAAAAAATAGTTAGAGAATAAAATACAAATTTGATACTATCAAAGAGAAAAAAATACTACAATACATAGAGATGCTACAATCTTATGTTAAGTTAACATAAGATCAAAATATAGATATCTAAAACAAAATAATAGCGTTACAAATTTTTAATTTAGTATGAATATAAATATCCAAGTTTAATAAATAAAACCTTTATAAAACTACTAATTTTTGCAAATTAGTTACAACATCTGTTGGGGTAATGCTGTCAAATTTTTCTAGTTGATCGCTAAAGATTTTATCTTTTATAAAATTTTCGCTGTATAGATGGATTTGATTATTACCATAAGCACCAATATTTTTAGGATTGGTTACATTATATAATGAAACACAAGGAATGCCTAAAGCACCGCTAAGATGGGCAAAGCCAGTATCGACAGCTACACTAGCTGTAGCTTTAGCTAAAATTGTAGCTAAATCATTTATTGACATTTTATCTAATAATTTAACCTTGTTGGAGTATTTAGCAATTTTTTCTGCTCTGTCTCGTTCTATTTGATTATAACTAGGAAGGTATACGTTTATATCGTATTGTTCCAAAAGTTTTGCTAGGTTACACCAGTTGTGATCGGGCCAGTGTTTAAACTTCCAGGTAGTGCCATGGAAAAAAATAATATAAGGTTTGTTATTAGAACTAGCTTGATTACTAAAGCTTGTGCGATCTAGACTGCAATTAGTTGTTGTTTCAGGGATATCGTAACCTAAAGATTTAGCAAATAAAGCTCTAATTCTATCAACTGCGTGCATATCCCAGCTGATTTTATGGGTTTTGTTATATAATATACTTGCTAATGGTTCTCTAGCTGAGCTATAGCTATAACCATGGGAACTACCTTTTGCAATTTTAGAAAAAATAGCACTTTTAATTAATCCTTGAGCATCTATTATAGCATCATATTTTTTAGCTTTTAAATTGCTAAGAAAGCTAGATATCTCGTTATTGCGGTATGCTTGTAAAATATTCTTACGCCATCTGCGGGTAGCTACAGTAATAATATTTTCAATACCATTATGCCAAAGCGGTAATTCAGCAAAGCTTTCTTCTACTAGCCAATCTATGCTAAGATCATTTATATTGTTTATTGCTTCAGTAACAGCTGGGAAAGTATGAATGATATCTCCCATAGAAGAACTTTTTATTAGTAAAAGCTTCATGCTAAACCTTGATTATCATTGAATATTTTATTGCAGTTAATTAATATCTTGATATTGCTCGTAGCTTAATAAAGATTCTAATTCATCTGTATTATTAATTTTAATTTTTACTACCCAGCCTTTATCGTAAGGGCTCTCGTTTATATATTCAGGGTTATCTTCTAATTCTGTATTAACAGCAATTATAGTTCCTGATATTGGAGAGTATACTTCTGCTGCTGCTTTTGATGATTCAACAACACATATTTGTTCTTCTTTTTCAACTGATGTATCTGTTTCAGGTAACTCAACATAAACTACATCGCCTAAAGATTCTTGAGCATGTTGAGTTATTCCTAAGGTTACATGACTGTTATCTTCAAGTGCTATCCATTCGTGTGTTGACGTATATTGTAAATTTTTAATATCTTTTTGCACTTCTATTATTTCCTTTAAATTGTGATAGAGTGATCAGTAAAAACATGGTAAATAAATTATATACCATTAAGTTTTTGCTTTCAACTACCATGATTTTTATGTTGGGCATTAATAATTTTACCACTTGTATCGATACTGTCATCTCCCATTAAATACATATATGTCGGCATAATATCTTCTGCTGTTGCTAGGGATAGCGGATCTTCTAAAGGATAAGCTTGAGCACGCAATTTAGTACGAACTGCTCCGGGGTTAATGCAATTTACTCGTACACTAGAGATTCCATCTTCTTCGTCAGCTAGTGTATACATTAAAGATTCTATAGCTGCTTTAGTTGCCGAATATGCACCCCAATACGCACGTCCTTTAGATACATCATGTGAATTAAGTATTATAGAAGCATTATTGCTTTTTCTCATAACTGCTAATAGGTGTTTACACATAAAAAAACACGAATGCACATTAAGCTGAAAAGAAGATAACCATTGCTGTTCGGGAGTTTGTAATATAGGTCTTAATTCTGCTAAATATTCATTAGTTAGTAGTAATCCATTTAATACACCAAAATTTGTGTTAATACTATTAGCTACTTCTTGGTAATCTTGTTGTTTACAATTTAGAAAGTCAATATGATGAATTACAGGTTCTGGATAGCCACAATGTACTATTTCGTCATACAAAACTTCAAGTTTTTCTAAGTCGTTTCCTAATATAATTACAGTAGCTCCATATTTAGCATATGCTATAGATGCCGTGTATCCAATCTCTTGTATAGCATCAGTTACTAAAATTATCTTTCCTGATAGTGAGTTATCTGGAATACTATAGTTAAACATAGATATTATATTTCCAAAAATTAATTTATAGCTGGTTGAATATGCTTAAAATTATACGTTAAATATTCTATTTTACAGCATATTTTTATAAATTATTTATTTAAATTGTGTTATAATCTAAAACAAGTTAGTAAAAATAAATTATTAGTCTGCGGGTTGTAATAGGCTTTTTAACTGTATAAAATAAGGAAATATTTAAGTGTTTAACCCTAGAAAGCTATTATTAAAAATATTTATTTACTCTTTTATGGTATCTATTTCAGTCGTAAGTGCACATATGGAACATAAATTACCAGCTAGTGAAAAGAATTTAAAACTAGAAAATAAAGATATCAATTTAACTTCTTATCAGCAAGAAGCATTAAGGTATTTACAAGAAGAAGAAGATTCTAGTTGGGAAATTAAAAAATCTTGTATTGATGAAAACACTGGAATGACAACTATTTCATTATTAGTAAATTCAATAACTTGGCCTAAAAAAAATAACTGTATAACTTCTAATCACCCACAATGGGTTCATAGAGTTAATATATATATACCTAAAAATGCTAATAAAAACACCGCGCTGTTACAGGTCGGGAATGGTATTTTGTATCCCACGGCTGAGCATCCCGATAGCGTTGAAACATTAGGTTTTGCTAAAATAGCACAAGATACTAATTCTGTAGTTATTGAAGTTAGAGATATTCCAAATCAATTTTTAGCTTTTACAGAAAAACATGGCGATAAACTAATAGAAATAAATGGTAAAAGAGAAGATGATTTATTCATGTATACTTGGGTTAAATATTTAACTAATCCTCAAGAGCATGCTTACATGCCTTTACATATTGTAATGGCAAAAGCAACAATACGTACTATGAGCGCATGTCAAGATTTTTTATTAAAACAAAAAAATATTACTATTAACAATTTTGTATTGAGTGGTATTTCTAAAAGAGGTTGGGTTGCTTGGTTAGTTGCTGCTTTTGATGCTCGAGTAACAGCTCTTATGCCTGTGGTTTGTGATTTCTTAGATTTAAATAATCTAATAAAAACAATGCAACAACCAGAAAATAGTAAATATGCTTCTGCTGGTATGGTAGCTTTTTTTCATCCCTATTTATCTACTACCCAAATGCAAAAGCTGTTTAATTTAGTAGACCCTATTGGGTACCAGCAATTTATTTCTATGCCTAAATATATAATATCTTCTGTTGGTGAAAAATATGTACCACCTGAAATTAATCAAAATTATCTTCATCATATAGAAGAAAAAAATTTAAAGGTGTTTCCTAACACAGGACATTTTCTTGATAAAAATAATAGTGAATTATTAACATCTGCCATGCAATCTTTTTATGCTGCTATTATTTATGGTAAAAAGTTACCAAGTATAAATTATAATTTTGATGGAAAGTTAATACAAGCAGAGTCAACAGTTACTCCTAAAAAAGTATTATTGCATACTATAACTTCTAAAACTAATAATTTTATCACAGATTGTTCGACTATTACTACAGATATAACAATAGAAAAAACTAGTAATAAATTTGCAGTTCCTATTAATGCTGAAGAGAATAAACCGTCATTATACATATTAGAGTTTCATTATAATAATGATTCTTTTGAGGACTTTATTATAACAACCCCTGCATTTAAACAGAATAAAAATTAAAACTTTAAGACTATACATTTTCAGATAAAAGGTGTATAGTCTAAGATTAACAACTTTAAAAAATAAAAATAGTAATGTTACCGATTACAAATCAAGTATCTTATGGTACTATTAATCAAAATAATGATTATAACTTAATTACAGAATACATTGTTCCTAAAAGTTCTTTTGAGCAACAATTATCAACAAGGTCGGGGTTAAAGCAGCATATAGATGTATTAAATAATTTATATGAGCAAGGTATAGCTTCTAACTGGGAAAATTCTGCAAAAACTGATATTTGCTTATTACCTAAAATATTATGGATAATACGTAAAAAATATCCAAAAATGAATTTAATACTATTAGAATTAGGAGTTAACCAATTAGAATTAGAAATAACTAAATTAATTAACAATGAAGTTACTTCAGCAACCTTAGTATTTGGTATGAATGGTTTAGCAATGGATTCGAATCATTTTCTTATGGCTAATTATTATTTAGATGCTTCTTCAGCCACTAATAAGGCATCTATAATATTTTTTAATGCGGGGTTAGAAAATGGTAATATAATGTTGTGGATAGATAAATCAGGCCAAATGGCAGCTTTAAAAAATAAATTTAATATTAAACCGCTATATCTTGCATTAGGTATTCAAAAAAGCAATGTTGATTGCCTATTGTTTAGTTTAGAACTAGCAAAAGCAGTGCATAAATCTAGCAATGAAATACAACGATTACACTTATTAAATATTAATAATAAATTAACTGAAGGTTTTACTCCTGAACATGAGCAAGCAATTATTGCTACTGGAAAACCTCTGTATGAATTTGATCGTTATATTCCTGTTAATATGATGAAGCATTGTCAATCTAGAAAAAGAATAACTTCATATATAACTTTATGTAAAATTTATAATTGTCATACTGAAATTATACTAAATAAAAAACAAGAAACTTTAGAAACTAGATTAAAGCGATTTATTAAAGATAAAAAATTTACACATTTTAATGGTAAAATGGTAACTAATTTTTCTATTGAATACCAAAGATTAAGCATGTTAAAAAAAATTGAACAGCAATGGGATACGATAACCGTTTAAAAATATAATGAATAATACAATTACTTCTAAAATGTTACAATCACAAGCTAGTATAGATGCCACTAATGGTAATAATGCTCGTGGTCAAATAATTAATAAGCAAAAGATTACTAAAAAATATATTGCTACTACTCAAACAACTGATAACGATAAAACTAATAAAGATACAAGTGCTAGTTTAGCTACTTATAACTTGGAAGTAATATATAGCGATTTAGATTTAAAAACAGACTTGTTGTGGATAAAATCGCAGTTTTTCAAAGATTGTTTATTAATAGATAAATGTCATGAAACTATTGCTTTTAAAGTTACAAAAATGCTAAAAAAAGCTATTATTGATAACAATAATGACGTACTATTTGAAATTAGCGCAACCTTAGGCAGTATGTTTATGAGCGGTAATACTTTAGTAATACATAATGAAAAGTTGTGGAGGTTATTTGTTGATTTTTGTAATCATAAATTAAGTAGTGCTAACGTTGTATTTGCTAGACATTTAATTGATTCTATGTTGCCAACAATTAAGTTAATATCTAAAGGATATCAACATAAATTACAGCAAACAACTGAATATCCTATGGATAATTACCCTAAATGGGTTGCAAATTATGCTAATCTTGATCCAGAACAATTAATTAAAATAACTCATGGCGGAGGTTATGTGTTTATACATAATTTTCTAGAAGGTAAAAACATTGGTTATAGATTAGAAAAAGGTGGATTAGGACTTCAGGTATCTCCCCATCTATCAGGATCTGAAGATTTTATAATAAATAGAGAAATAAAAACTTATGCTCCTAGAGCAACTTGTTTTTTAGATAGACCCGCACGTTTTGAAGCTCAAATAGCAGCAAAATATTTATTAGCGGCAAACAATAATTATGAGGCAGCTATAGATAGTACAGTTGTAAAGCATTTACAAGATATAAAAATTGTATTTGTATAAAACAAAAAATAATTATTATTAACACAAATTGAATACTATTTTCACAACAAAACTAATATTTTGTGACTAGTTTTAATACTCATATTAATAAAGAATATTTTTATCGATCTCAGTTTTAATAGGATGTTTATATGAGTAACAATATATCATATGCAAATAATTCTACATCGCTACCTTTAGTTGTTGCTAGTAGTAACAATCAAGGCTCAGATGTAGCAACATTTATACCGCAAAATAATCTCTCTAACCCCAATGAAGTCAGGCCTTTAAGAAATTTTTTAAGTATAACTAAGTTAAATTTATCACAACCTAAAATGCATGTTGTTTCTGCTGAACAACATACTAGTGATGAAATCAAGCAAATTATTGATATAACAAATCAAGCTTTTAATGAGCCACAACTGAATAATCAACTTATTGCTGATAAATTTACAGCAGGAGATAAATTTTTTACTTTGAAAGAAAATGGTAAATTTATTAGCTCATTAGCGGCAGGACCAGCTACGAATTCAGTACTATATTCTAAACCACCAAAAAATTTATTAACATTAGATAATACTATTTATATTAGTTATTTAGCTTCTATTAAAAAAGGTGCTGGAAAAACATTATTACAGCAAGTTGAGGAGCATTATAAACAGCAAAAATTTGCTAAGCTGATTTTAAATGTTATTGGCGATGAAGACTGTTTTCGACATAAATATTATACTAAACTTGGATACCAGGCCATTCATGTAAACAAAGATGTTATACATGGAAATAAAAAACTCATGGTAACTTTATATCAACATCAGTTATTTCCTTGAGGTATCCGCAAATACGAGCTGAATCGATAATTTCATGAGTTGGCTCAGCTGTTATTGCTATATTTAAACCTATTAAGTCGTTATTTTGGTGTGAGATATCATCATTAATATTATTATTAGCATGAGAGCAAATAAAACTTTTCATAAAAAAAACAATGATAAACAAATATAGTTTTGTCTTTGGTCATTTATTCATATCTACAACCCTCTTTAATGTATAAAAAAATTTGAATAAAATAATTATTTGTCGAAAGTATTTTTAATAAAAAATAACAAGATAATTAAAATTACATGGATTTTTATTTTTATGAAAGGGAATATGTCAATAAACTCTCCAGTATTTTACAATCTAACTAATACTGTAAAAAAAACAATAAAGAAAGCAAAAATTAAAGAACCAATAACGAAAAAATCCCCCCAAAATAATGAAAAAATACCTAATAACTTAAAGCCTTCAATTACTGAAAAGCCAAAACTTAAAGATGCCAATCTACAAGAAATCAAAATAGACAAGCTTTTAAGAAAAAATAATATTGGAATACCGGCTGATCAAGCTATAAAGATGCAAGAAGTAGCTAAGACAAGCAAGACTATTTTTGGTATTAGACCAGTAGAAAATATTGCACGAACTCTTATTAAAGAAGGTTATCCAACGAAAAATTTTAAAGTTAAAGGTAAAAGTTCAAATTGGGGACCACAGGCAGGATTTATTTGTAAAAATCAACATTTCAGTAAAAAAAATGGTTCTGAAGAAGGCATAAAAAAATTTAACACGGAGATAAAAGATGGTTTAGCTAAAGGTTATTTTAAAACGGCACCTTTAAAAATAAGTAATGCAAGAATCACAGAATTAAGGGATGAGTTAAATATCATTGAAACAGTTAATCAAGATAAAAATATTATAATTTATGCTACATCTCCTAGTGGAGAGGAAGAAAAGTTTATTGCGGTATATAGTCAAGAAGATGATAGCTATGAAATTTTAAATGCAAAAGATAACACTCCTATAGAGGTCGTTTGTGATTTGAAATTAGGCAAACCATTAACCGCAGATTACGATTTATTATTACTAGCTCCTAGAATAGAAGATTTTAAAACTGAAGCAAAAGACAATAGACTAGGCAAAATGTCAATTTTTAAAAATAAAAACGTAGATCAAAAAGATAAAATTAAACATGTAAATGAAAACGAAAATCAAAATTTTGGTAATTTAACAGCAAGATCTCTTGATTTAGTTAATCAGATTAATACTAAGTTAGATAGAGGATATGGACTAGAAACTGTTCATCATAGTGATGATGCAGGTAATCCGAATTCTGATATTAATGATAATTTTCCAGCAACTTTCTTTTTACCAAAAAAAATAGATAAATTTCCAGAAATTACTATTATAAAAGATAAAACAATGTTTGATGATTTTATTATGACAATTAAGGATGCAGGATTTCATTTTGAAGATCATCCTTTATGGAATGTGCCACGGCGACCTAGTTTTGAGAAAGCAATAAACTTTTTTGAAAAAAGATGCTGAAATAACTCGTCTGGATATTTTTATTAAACTTGGAAACCAAGCTATTTATGTAAATAAAGATATTATGCATGAAGATAAAAAGCTCATAGTAGCTTTATATCAACAGCAGTTATTTCCTTGAGGTATCCGCAAATATCTAATTTAATTTATTTCTATATTGTGCAATGATTTCAGTAATTAATTGATCTGCTAAAAGATTTTTTTGGTTTAAAGGTAAAATCTTATCGCCATCTTTCCAGAATAAATGCAAAGCATTGGTATCGCTAGTAAATCCTTGGTTTGATTTTGAAATATCGTTAGCACAAATTAAATCAAGATTTTTATCAACTAATTTTTTTTGTGCATATTGTTCTATGTTATCAGTTTCAGCAGCGAATCCTACCGTAAATGGTCGATTTTCTGTTAAATGTGCGACGCTTGCAATAACATCTACACATTCAACTAGTTGTAATACCAAGCCACCAACATTTTCAGTTTTCTTAATTTTTCTATTCGCTGCTTGTACAGGACGATAATCAGTAACAGCAGCAACACCTATAAAAATATCATTGCTTACAGCTTCAGCTAATGCAATTTTTTGCATTTCTGCAGCATTTTCTACATTAATACAAGTTACTCCCTGTGGCACCGCAAGGTGGACAGGACCACTGATTAAAGTTACGTTAGCACCACGTTGTGCAGCAACTGCGGCAATAGCATACCCCATTTTTCCCGAGCTTTTAGTAGTAATATA